>JBAUOI010000086.1:0-1903 GCA_049579665.1 Methyloceanibacter sp. | reverse complement strand
TCGATCTGAACGAGGCGCATCACGGCTTCTCGCTGCCCAATGCCTACGACGTCGATTACAACAAGCGGGCCGAGATCGACGCCTCGAACATGGAGTCGAAGCTCGTCAATCTGCGCATCCGCGAGCTGATGCAGGACGGCTACGGCACCATCGTGCTCAAGAACCCGGGCGCCAAGCATTCGATCGGCGTCGGCATTCTCAATCGGCTCAACCTCATCATCGACGGCTCGCTCGGCTATTTCGGGGTTGGCCTGATCGACGGGCCGAATGTGCGCATCTCCGGCCGCGTCGGCTGGTCCTGCGCCGAGAACATGATGAGCGGCACGATCCTGATCGAGAAGAACGCCGGTTCGCAATTCGGCGCGGCGATTCGCGGCGGCGACCTCGTCTGCAAGGGCGATGTCGGCTCGCGCACCGGCATCGACATGAAGGGCGGCACGATCATTGTCGGCGGCGATACCGGCGCGTTCACCGGCTTCATGATGCAACGCGGGCGCATGGTGATCTGCGGCAATGCCGGCAAGAATCTCGGCGACTCGATGTATGACGGCACGATTTATATCGCCGGCGAGCCGGTAAGCCTCGGCGTCGATGCGGTGTGGGGCGAGGTGACCGACCTCGACCAGGCGTGGCTCACGCGCAAGCTCAAGATGTACGACCTGCTGCCGAGGGGCGGCGTGGGCGGCTTCCGCAAGATCGTCGCCGGCAAGAAGTTGTGGAACTACGACAATCTCGAACCGACCGAGAAGAAACTGGTGCTGTAAGCGAGGGGCGCTGGGCAAGGCGATGAGCAAGAGCAAGAACGGCAAAGGCAGCGTGAAGGCACCTGCCGAGGCGAAGCGCTTCATCCTGGGGCGGAGCCAGATCTTCACGCCGGAGGTCATCAACGACATCCATGTGAAGTCGGAGCTCGGCCGCTACCGCATGCGCGGCTTCTCGCTGTTCAAGAAGATCCCGCATTGGGACGATCTCACCTTCCTGCCCGGCACGCTGACGCGCTTCGTCATCGAGGGCTATCGCGAGAAATGCGAGACCAAGACGGTGATCGGGCCCAAGGCCAAGCGGCCGATGGTGTTGGACATTCCGGTCTACGTGACGGGCATGAGCTTCGGTGCGCTGTCCTATGAGGCGAAGATCGCGCTCGCCCGCGGCGCCACCATGGCGGGCTCGGCCACCTGCTCGGGCGAAGGCGGCATGATCCCCGACGAGCGGCGTTATTCGATCAAGTGGTTCTATCAATGCATCCAGTCGCGTTACGGCTTCAACCCGCATCATTTGCGGTTGGCCGACGCCTGCGAGTTCTTCATCGGCCAAGGCTGCAAGGTCGGGCTGGGCGGACATCTGATGGGACAGAAAGTGACCGATCAGGTGGCGGAGATGCGCTCGCTGCCGGCCGGCATCGACCAGCGCTCCCCGGCGCGCCATCCCGACTGGCTCGGGCCCGACGATCTCGCGCTCAAGATCGAAGAGGTGCGCGAGGCGACCAATTGGGAAATCCCGATCCAGCTCAAGCTCGGCGCCGCGCGCGTCTATGACGACGTGCGCATGGCGGTGAAATGCGGGCCCGACTCCATCTATATCGACGCGATGGAAGGCGGCACCGGCGCCGGTCCGCACGTGGCGACCGAGGATACCGGCGTGCCCGGCATTGCCGCCATCCGGCAGGCGCGGCGCGCCATCGACGAGCTCGGCAAGCGCGGCGAGATCTCCCTCGTTTATGCCGGCGGCATCAGGAATGGCGGCGACGTGGCCAAGGCCATGGCGCTCGGCGCCGACGCGGTCGCCATCGGCCATTCGGTGCTGATGGCGCTCAACTGCAACAAGGAGATCCCGGAATCCGATTTCGAGAACGAGATCGGCGTGCCGGCCGGCTATTGCTATCACTGTCATACCGGGCGCTGCC
>JBAUOI010000085.1:0-6139 GCA_049579665.1 Methyloceanibacter sp. | reverse complement strand
AGCTTGCCGCCACGTCGCCTGACATTCTGCCGCCTCGACTCGTCCTTCCCGCCGGCGCCGTAGTGCTGGCGACCGGCGGCGCCGGCCAGATCTACGCCATCACCACCAATCCTCGCGAGGCGCGTGGCGAGGGCATCGCCATCGCCGCCCGCGCCGGCGCGATCATCGCCGACGCCGAGTTCGTCCAGTTTCATCCGACCGCCATCAATATTGGCAAGGATCCCGCGCCGCTCGCCACCGAGGCCCTGCGCGGCGAAGGCGCGCTGCTCATCAATGGGCGGGGGGAGCGTTTCATGCGCGCGGTGCACGAAGACGCCGAGCTTGGCCCGCGCGACGTCGTGGCGCGCGCCGTGTTCCGCGAGGTCGCCAGCGGACGTGGCGCTTTCCTCGATTGCCGCCATCTCGGGCCCGGACTCGCCGAACATTTCCCGACCGTGTTCGCCTCTTGCCGCGCGGCGGGCATCGATCCCTTACGCGAGCCGATCCCGATCGCCCCGGCGGCGCATTACCACATGGGTGGCATCCTGACCGACGCGCAAGGCCGCAGCACGGTCGACGGGCTATGGGCTTGCGGCGAGGTCGCCTCGACTGGAGCGCATGGAGCCAACCGGCTTGCCTCGAACTCTCTGCTCGAAGCCGTGGTGTTCGGCGCCCGTGTGGCAAGCGACATCGCGGCGTCGCTGCCGATGGCCAAGCCGGTGAAGCCGCGCGAGATCCTTGCTACCGCAGGGGATAGCCAGAGCGACAAGGCCGAGCAGAAGCTGCGGCAGACCATGGCCGCCGATGTCGGCGTGGTCCGCGATGCGGAATCGCTGCAAAACGCGCTCGCAACGATCTGCGCGTTGGAGCAAGACGCGCATGGCGACCGGCGCCTCGCCAATATGTTGTCGACCGCCAAACTGATCGCCGCCGCCGCTTTGCAGCGTCAGGAGAGCCGCGGCGCGCAATTCCGCAGCGACTACCCGACGCCGAATGAGCAGCTTGCCAAGCGAAGCTACCTGACGTTGGCGGATGCCAACGCTATCGCCAGCGAGGCGGCGGAAAGCCGCGCGGAGTCACGCCAGCTGCATGCCGCGCCGGTCCGCGCAGCACTCCATGCATGAGCGGGACGCCTCTTTCCCGCTGAAGCTCCCTCCCCTTCTCATCGAGCGAGCCGTCGCGGCCGCGCTGGGGGAGGATTTGAGCCTCGCTGGCGACATCACCACCGATTCGATCATCCCGGCCAAGGCGCAAGGCGAAGCGGCCATCGTGCTGCGCAAGCCGGGCGTGGTGGCGGGGCTCGATCTCGCCGAGGCTGCGTTCAAGGCGCTCGATGCCGATACGCGTTTCAAACGTGTCGTCGATGATGGCGACAAAGTCGCGGCCGGCGGCGTGGTCGCCGAGATCGCCGGCAAGACCCGCGCGCTGCTCACGGGCGAGCGGACCGCGCTCAATTTTCTCGGCCGCTTGAGCGGCATCGCCACGCTGACCGCGTCCTATGTCGCGGCGGTCGAGGGAACCAAGGCGCGCATCGCCTGCACGCGCAAGACGACGCCAGGCTTGCGCGCCTTCGAGAAATACGCGGTGCGATGCGGCGGCGGCATCAATCACCGCTTCGGGCTGTATGACGCGGTGCTGGTCAAGGACAATCACATCGCCGCAGCTGGCTCGCTCGCCAAGGCGCTCGAGCGACTGCGCGCCCGGAGCGGCCATCTGGTCAAGATCGAGGTCGAGGTCGACACGCTTCAGCAGCTCGAGGAAGCGCTGCGCTTTCCGATCGATGCGGTGCTGCTCGACAATATGGATGTCGAGACGCTGAAAAAGGCGGTTGAGCTCGTAGCAGGACGCGTGACGACCGAGGCGTCGGGCGGTGTCAGTTTAGAGACTGTTCGGGAGATCGCTTCGACCGGCGTCGACCTGATTTCGGTCGGCGCGCTTACTCATTCCCCGCGTAACCTAGACTCATCGCTGGAGTGGAAGGCGTAGAATTGCCGGCCACGGTGGACGAGACCAGCGAGAGCGCGGGCGTCAGCGAAAACATCGAGGTGGAGGATTCCGGCTGCGCGGCTTCGGGGTCCTTAGCCTCGCTGGCGGAGGCTTCGACAAGGTAAGGCGCCTCGTTGCGCTTCTTGTAGAAGATGTGGCGGCCGATCTTGTCGATCTTGCTCATGCTGCCAGCCCAATACGGGCTCACGTAATTCGCATGGTAATAGGTCGAGTAGCCAACCTCAGGCAGCCAGAGCTCGCCAGCGGTGATCTTCTTGGAGATGTCCTGGGCCAGCGCCCATTGCTCGTCGTTGCGCGGCGTATCGGTCTTGCCGTCGCAGGTGAAGGAGAACTGGCAGCCCTTCTGCATCTGACCCTGATAGACGACGCCGCAGATCGTCTCGGGGAAGAGCGGGCTCCTCACCCGGTTCATAATAACCTGGCCGACGGCGACCTGACCGCTGACCGGCTCGCCGCGCGCCTCGAAATAGATGGCGATGGCGAGACAGCGGCGCTCGCGCTGCTCGAACTCGGCCTGGCTCTCGCCCTGATAGCGGAAGTCCAGGCCCTCGGGCGTCGGGTGATAGGCGACCTCCTCGGCTGAGGGCCGGAAGGCATCGACGTCGAGCGGCGACAGGAAGGGCGAGTTGGCGACAGCGTTCATCAGCATCGAGCTGTCAGGACCGGTGACGGGGCCCCTCAGCGCCACCGAGGTGGTCGGCTTGAGACGGTCGGCCTTGAGCGCGGCATTGGCTTCGCTCCGGCCTCTAAGCGCGCCGGTCAAGCCGGTATCGCCACCAACGAGGCTTGCGGCGATGTGCTGCTTGCCGGCCGAGGTGACGGTGCTCGGCACGAGATATTGGTCGGCCCTCGGGCCTTTGCCGCCGGTCCGGAACAGGATCGATGCCTCGCGCGGGAGGCGCTGCGGAGCGATTTCGGCCGTGCGGGTCAGCGCCTGCACCGAGCCGTGGCCCGCTAGCAAAAGCTCGATTTGAAAACGGATAGGATTGCCGGGGACAGCAGCGACATAGCCCAAAGCAATAAGGGGAAGCGGCACGAGCGCAGCTGCCGTGTGCCACATCCGACGAGGCAAGCGTCGGCCCATTGTCCCTCCAGGTTACCCCGTAACCCGCGGGAAAATCCGCCCGTACATGCCGGCCGGCACTCCCCCGCTTTGCCCCAATCGCTGCCTCAACACGGCGCGCGCTTGGAGCGTTCCCCAAACCTAACCCAGGCAAAATGGTGGGAAATCAATTATTTAGTTGCAGTCCCCCACCGGTTCTAGCCCGGAATCCCCGTCTCGTTATCCTTAACCGTGCCGAACAAATTAGGGCAAATTGTGGTGAACGGCAACCGGGCCCTATTTCTTGGCTAACAATCCGTAACCACGCGCAGAGCCGCCTGCGCCGCGGCCAGGCGGGCGACCGGCACGCGGTAGGGCGAGCAGGACACGTAGTTCAGCTTGAGTTTCTCGCAAAACCCGATGGTTTCCGGGTCGCCGCCATGCTCGCCGCAGATCCCCATCTTGAGATCGGGCTTGACGGCGCGGCCCCGATCCACCGCGATCTGCATCAATTCACCCACAGCTTCGTCGAGGGTGACGAAGGGATCGTGGTGGATGATGCCCTTGTCCGCGTACTCGCCCAAGAATCGCCCGGCGTCATCGCGACTCAGTCCGAACGTGGTCTGGGTGAGATCGTTGGTGCCGAAGGAGAAGAACTCGGCGCTCTTGCCGATCTCGCCGGCCATGAGACAGGCTCGGGGAAGCTCGACCATGGTCCCGACCGAATAGGCGACGTTGGTCCCCCGCTCCTTCTCCACCGCGCGCGCCACTTGGGCAATGCGCTCCTTTACCAGGTCGAGTTCGCCCTTGGTGGCGACCAGCGGCACCATGATCTCGGGGATGACGCGATCGTGCAGGGCCTTGCCGGCCTCGATCGCCGCCTCGAAGATGGCGCGGGCCTGCATCTCGACAATCTCGGGATAGCTCACCAGCAGCCGCGAGCCACGCTGGCCGAGCATGGGATTGAACTCGCTCAACGCCACGATGCGGCGGCGCAGCCGCGCGACGCTCACGCCCATGTCGGCGGCGACCTCGCCGATGATCTCATCGCCATGCGGCAGGAACTCATGCAGCGGCGGATCGAGCAGACGGATGGTCACGGGAAGCCCCGCCATGATCTCGAACAGCTCGATGAAATCCTTTCGCTGCGCCGGCAGCAGCTTGGCGAGCGCCTTGCGGCGGCCCTCCTGATCCTCGGCGAGGATCATCTCGCGCATGGCGAGGATGCGGCTCTCCTCGAAGAACATATGCTCGGTGCGGCAGAGCCCGATGCCCTCGGCGCCGAAGGCGAGCGCCTGGCGCGCATCGGCCGGCGTGTCGGCGTTGGCGCGCACTTTCATCCGGCGGAAGCTGTCGGCCCATTGCATCAGGCGATTGAAGTCCTCCGAGAGCTCAGGCTCGCGCATCGCCACGCGGCCCTTGATGATCTGCCCGGTCGAGCCGTCGATGGTGATGATGTCGCCTTTCTGCAGCAGCGTGCCGCCGGCTTGCAGCGTCTCGCGCTCGAGATCGATCGAGACGGCGGAAGCGCCGACCACGCAAGGCCGCCCCATGCCCCGGGCCACCACCGCGGCATGGCTCGTCATGCCGCCGCGCGTGGTGAGGATGCCGAGCGCGGCATGCATGCCTTGCACGTCCTCGGGCGAAGTCTCGACGCGGGCGAGGATCACGTTGTGACCTTGCGCCTTGAGATGCACGGCCTCGTCGGCATCGAACACCAGTTCGCCTGAGGCGGCGCCGGGCGAAGCGGGCAAGCCCTTGGCGAGCACGGTCTTCTCGGCGTTGGGGTCGAGCGTCGGATGCAGCAGCTGGTCGAGCTGGTCGGCATTGATGCTCGTCACCGCCCGATCGCGGCTGATGAGCCCTTCCTCGGCCATGTCGACGGCGATCTTGAGCGCGGCTTGCGTCGAGCGCTTGCCCGAGCGGGTCTGCAGCATGAACAGCTTGCCGGCCTGCACGGTGAACTCGATATCCTGGATATCGTGGAAATGCGCTTCGAGCTTGGCGCACGCCGCCTTCAACTCGGCGAAGGCGTCGGGCATGAGGCCTTCGAGCGACGGACGCTTGGCGTTCGAGGCGCGGCGCGCGGCCTCGGTCAAGGGCTCAGGCGTGCGCAGGCCCGCCACCACGTCCTCGCCTTGGGCATTGACCAGGAACTCGCCGTAAAGCTCGTTGGCACCGGTCGAGGGATTGCGCGTGAACACGACGCCGGTCGCGCTTCTCTCGCCCATATTGCCGAACACCATGGCCTGGATGGTGACGGCCGTGCCCCAATCGTCGGGAATGTCGTGCAGGCGGCGATAGGCGATGGCGCGCGCGTTCTGCCAGGAGCCGAACACGGCGGCGATGGCGCCCCACAGCTGGGCGTGAATGTCCTGCGGGAAGGGCATGCCAAGCTCGCTCTCGACGAGGGCCTTGAAGCGGACGATGAGTTCGGCCCAATCCTCGGCGCCGAGTTCAGTGTCGTATTCGAAGCCTTTGAGACCTTTGTAATTTTCCAGGATCTCCTCGAACAACTCGTGGTCGAGCCCGAGCACCACGTCGGCATACATCTGGATGAAGCGGCGATAGGTGTCGTAGGCGAAGCGCCGGTCGCCCGAGCGCGCCGCCAGGCCCTCGACGGTCTGATCGTTGAGCCCGAGATTGAGCACCGTATCCATCATGCCGGGCATCGAGGCGCGGCTGCCGGATCTCACCGACACAAGCAGCGGATTCTGCACGTCGCCGAAGCCGGCGCCGACAATCCGCCCCACCTCGTCGAGCGCCGCGCTCACCATCGGCTTCAGCTCCTCGGGGAGCTTACCGCCGAGCTCGTAATAGACCGAGCACAGCTCTGCCGAGATGGTAAAGCCGGGCGGCACGGGAAGGCCGAGCCGCGACATCTCCGCGAGATAAGCGCCCTTGCCGCCCAGCCGATCGCGATCCGCGGCCGATCCGTCAGCGCGGCCGGCGCCGAAGGTGAACACCCATTTCGGCGCGATGTCTTGCGCGGGCTCCGCTCTCGTCATTCTCCGGTTCCATGATCCCGGCCTGTGGCGATCCCGGGTCCCGCCCTTTTAGCGGTCCCCCGGCATTCACACAAACAGCTCGCCGGAAAAGGTTTAAGGGCGG
>JBAUOI010000084.1:0-3953 GCA_049579665.1 Methyloceanibacter sp. | reverse complement strand
AGCGGGGACCGCCGAGACCGTTCAAAGGCCCGTTCAGGACGAGACGCCGGCGCGGCAGGCTCGCGTCGTGCTGCCGCAACTCTCCGAAGAGGAGAAGGATGCCCGCATGCGCGCGCTCGCCGATTCGCGGCAGCGTGAGGCGGCAGAGCGCGAGAAGGCCAAGGAGACGGCGGCGCTCAACGTCGTGACCGAAGACCAGCGGGTCAAAGAACGCAAAGAGGCCGAAGAGCGTAAGCGGAAAGAGGACGAGCGGCATCAGGCCGAGGCAAAGGCGCGCAAGGTGGGCGAGGAGACCGCGCGCAAGCACCTTCCCAAGGAGGAGGCCGAAGAGGCTCCCCGCACCGCCGATGCTCGCCACAAGAAGAGCGTCACCGCGCCGCGTCGCGGCGAGGAGCGCCGGGTGCGCGGCCGGCTCACCATCATTAACGCGCTCGACGAGGAGCAGCGGCAGCGGAGCCTTGCCTCGCTGAAGCGCCGCCAGGAGCGCCAGAAAAAGCAGATCACCGGCCCGCAAGCGCAGGCGAAGATCCAGCGCGAGGTCGTGATCCCCGAGGTCATCACCATTCAGGAGCTCGCCAACCGCATGGCCGAGCGCGGCGTCGACGTCATCAAATATCTGATGAAGGACGGCGAGATGCATAAGATCACCGATGTGATCGATGCCGACACCGCCCAGCTGATCGCCGAGGAGTTCGGGCATACGGCGCGGCGCGTCTCGGAAGCCGACGTCGAGGAAGGCTTCATCGGCGCCGAGGACCACGCCGAGGACTTGCAGCCGCGCGCGCCCATCGTCACCATCATGGGCCATGTCGACCACGGCAAGACGTCGCTGCTCGACGCCATTCGCACGACCAATGTCGTCTCCCAAGAGGCGGGCGGCATCACCCAACATATCGGCGCCTATCAGGTGCTGACGCCGCTCGGCCACAAGATCACGTTCATCGATACACCTGGCCACGAGGCCTTCACCGCCATGCGGCAGCGTGGCGCTCAGGTGACGGACATCGTGGTGCTGGTGGTGGCCGCCGACGACGGCGTGAAGCCGCAGACGGTCGAGGCGATCAACCACGCCAAGGCCGCCGGCGTGCCGATGATCGTCGCCATCAACAAGATCGACAAGCCGGGCGCCGATCCGCAGCGTGTCCGCACCGAGTTGCTCAGCCACGAGATCGTGGTGGAGAGTCTCGGTGGCGATACGCTGGAGATCGAGGTCTCGGCGCTGAAGAAGACCGGTCTCGACAAGCTGCTGGAGGCAATTGCGCTTCAGGCCGAAGTGCTGGAGCTGACCGCCAATCCGGACCGCGCCGCGGAAGGCGTGATCGTCGAGGCCAAGCTCGAACGCGGCCGCGGGCCCGTCGGCACGGCGCTGATTCAGCGCGGCACGCTTCACGTTGGCGACCTCGTCGTCGCCGGCTCGGCTTACGGCCGCGTGCGCGCGCTGATCAACGAGCTCGGCGAGCAGGTGACGAGCGCCGGCCCCTCGGTTCCGGTCGAGGTGCTGGGCTTCGATAGCGCGCCCGAGGCGGGCGATCAGTTCGCCGTGGTCGAGAACGAGGCGCGCGCGCGGGAGATCACCGATTATCGCGTGCGCGAGCGGCGCAAGCGCCTGGCCGTCGCCGGCGCCCGCGGCAGCCTCGAGCAGATGATGAGCAATTTGAAGGCCGCCGGCACCAAGGAGTTCACGCTGCTGGTCAAGGGCGACGTGCAGGGCTCGGTCGAGGCCATCGTTGCGGCGCTCGACAAGATGGGCACCGACGAGGTGCGCGCGCGCATCGTCCATGCCGGCGTCGGCGGTATCACCGAGTCCGATGTTGGGCTCGCCGCCACCTCGGGCGCGGTCGTGCTCGGCTTCAATGTGCGCGCCAACGCGCAAGCCCGCGAGGCCGCCGAGCGCGAGGGCGTGGAGATCCGCTATTACGCGGTGATCTACGACTTGGTCGACGAGGTGAAGCAGGCCATGTCCGGCATGCTGGCGCCGACGCGGCGCGAGACCTTCCTCGGCAATGCCGAGATCTTGGAGGTGTTCACCATCTCCAAGGTCGGCAAAGTGGCCGGCTGCCGCGTGACCGAGGGCAAGGTCGAGCGCGGCGCGCAGGTCCGACTGATCCGCGACAATGTCGTGGTGCATGAAGGCAAGCTGTCGACGCTCAAGCGCTTCAAGGATGAGGTGCGCGAGGTGACCGCGGGCCAGGAATGCGGCATGGCGTTCGAGGGTTACCAGGACATGCGCCAAGGCGACGTGATCGAGTGCTTCGAGGTCGAGCACGTCCAGCGCAGTCTGTAATCCGCGGTCAGGCGGGCTTCGACTCCGCACCTATTTCAAGAGCAAGACATATGATCGCGCGCGACAAGGGAAAGTCGCCTCAGGGCAAGACGCCCTCACAACGCCAGTTGAAAGTGGGCGAGACGATCCGGCATGCGCTCGCCGACATCTTCTCGCGCGGCGAGATCGTCGACGAGGTGCTGAGCCGGCATTCGCTCACCGTGCCGGAGGTGCGCATGACGCCGGACCTCAAGCTCGCCACGGTCTACGTGATCCCGCTCGGCGGCGGCACGGCCGAAGCCGAAGAGGCGGTCGAGCATCTGGAACAACACAAGCGCTATTTGCGCGGCTTGGTGGCGAAGCGGGTCAGCATGAAATTCATGCCGGAGCTCAGGTTCAAGGTCGACACCACCTTCGAAGCGTCGGCCCGGATCGACGAGTTGCTCGCCTCGCCCAAGGTCGCCCGCGACCTCGACGGCTAGCACAAGAGACGGGCGGGGCAGGCAATGGCGCGGCAGCGTAAAGGTCTACCCGTCAATGGGTGGCTGATCTTCGACAAGCCGCGCGGCATGACCTCGACGCAAGCCGTCAGCAGAGTGAAGCGGCTTTACCAGGCCGCCAAAGCGGGACATGCCGGAACGCTCGATCCGCTCGCCACGGGCGTGCTGCCGATCGCGCTCGGCGAGGCGACCAAAACCGTCCCGTTCGTGGTCGAGGGCTCCAAACAGTACTGCTTCACCGTTCGCTTCGGCTCCGAGACCGATACCGACGATGCGGAGGGCAAGGTCGTGGCGTCGAGCGAGACGCGGCCGACCCGCGCCGAAATCGAGGCCGAGCTTGCGAACTTCACCGGCGAGATCGAGCAGGTGCCGCCGCGCTATTCAGCCCTCAAAGTTGACGGCACGCGCGCCTACGAGCTTGCCCGCGACGAGGAGGATTTCGAGCTAGCCGCCCGCCGTGTGTCGATCGAAAGCCTCACCCTGACCGACCATCCCGACCCTGAGCACTGCGTGCTGGAAACGCATTGCGGCAAGGGCACCTATGTGCGCGCGCTTGCCCGCGATCTCGGCCGGGCGCTCGGCGCGCTCGGCCATGTGGAAGAACTGCGCCGCACGCGGGTGGGGCCGTTTGGCGAGGAGCGCGCGGTCACGCTCCCCGCGCTCGAGACGCTCGCCGAAAGCGGAGGTCATGACGCGCTCATGGCCGCGTTACTCCCCGTCGAGACCGCGCTTTGCGACATCCCGGCACTTGCCGTCGCCGGGCCCGATGCCGATAGGTTGCGGCGCGGCCAGCCGGTCTTGCTCAGAGGGCGCGATGCCCCCATTGTCGAAGGCACCGTCTATGCCGTCTCACGAGGCATGCTGGTCGCCATCGGCGAGGTGAGCAGGGGCGAGCTCAAGCCGAAGCGCATCGTCAATCTGCCGCGCTGAAGCGGCAGAGCGGCAAGGGAGGGAGCAATGACAAGATTTGCGGTTGCGGCGATGGCGCTCATCGTCTCGTCAGGCTTGGCCTTCGCCGCCGACGGCGATCGTTGCAAGGTGACGGATCCGACCGGCACCCCGCTCAATGTGCGGGACGGCCCTAACGGCAAGGTGATCGGCACGCTCGCCAATGGCGCTTTGGTCTCCATCGTCGAGTCCAAGGACGCGGCCAACGGCAAACCCTGGGTCAAGATCGTCGACCACAAGAC
>JBAUOI010000083.1:0-2683 GCA_049579665.1 Methyloceanibacter sp. | reverse complement strand
GCTCCACCCGGTCAGGTTCGAAATCGATGCCGGCCTCGGGCCGCGTGCCGTGGGTATTCTTGAACACCGAGTTCAACACCAAGAGACCGTCGACCTGGATGACCGAAAGTCCCTGGCGGCGATTGGCGTCGGCGGTCACCCCGCAAAAGCGCACATCCTCGGCGTCCTGCACATAAAAGCCGTCGCCCCACATTTTCTTCGAGACGACTCCGCTGACGGTGATGTGCTTGGCGCCCTTGTTGATGCGCAGGCCGTAGCCCCATTGGCCCGATTTGCCCATGTGCTGATCGCGCTCGCCCTCGAGCGTGCCGCCGATCACCCAGACATTGGCGGCGCGGGAGATGGTGAGAAGGGAATATTTCTCGGCATCGTTGGGAATCGCCTTCAGCACCGCGCCGTCGGCGAGCTTGAGCGTCATGTCGTCCTTGAGGTGGAGGCGGTGCTCCACGGCATCGATCATGTAGATGCCCTTTGGCACCAGCACCGTCCCTTTGGTGCCGCCGATTGCGTCGATTGCCGCTTGAATGGCGGCTGTGTCGTCGGTCTGGCCGTCGCCCTTGGCGCCCTTGTCCCTGACATTGACCACGAGCGTAGAGGCGGGCGGCGGCGCGCAAGCGTCGGTCGCGTTCGCGGGCGAGAGCGCCGGCGATGCAAAAATAAGCGCGCCAAGCGCTACGGCATTCAAGCGCAGTCCTGGCGCCGGCCTGTGAGTCATGGGCGCATTATCAGCCACAATGCGAAGATTTGGCGGCGAGGGGCAAATCTCTGGAACCGGCGCACCATCCCGGGGCTTGATCCAGCGCATGGCGCGGAACAGCGCATTGAAGAAGATTCCAGCCTTGAGATTTGAGCCTTGGGCAAGGAGGACGATCATGGACATCAATGTGATCCACGAGCACGCCCGTCGCCTTGTGAACGCGCTTGGTGACAAGGCCGAGTTGGAAGCCGCCCAGAAGGCCGCCGAATGCGAGCGGCAGGGCGAGAAGCGCCAAGCCGTCGACTGGCGGCGCATCCAAGCGGCGATCAAGGAGATGCGCGGGCCCCACCTGAGTTGAACCGGCGCGGCGCGAAACTAAGAGGCGCGGATCACAGGCAAGTGCGCACGCTTCCGCTCGACGCAGACCAGCGCCGTGCAGCCCCTGACCACCAGGGCGCGGTGATTGGTGTCCGGCGGCGGCGCGGCAGGCCGGAAGCCACGCGAGATGCCGCCGATGTTGTGAGCGGCCCAGGAATAGCTCGCCGAGGCTGCCGCGAGTGAGGCGCGGCTCGCAGCTTTGACATTTGCACCCGACCAGGCGGCGCCGGCGGAAACATGGCGCTGCAACGCGGCCGCGGCTGTACGCGAGTTGGCGGCGGTCCATGACGATGCCTGCCGCGTTCCCTTGAGCGATGCGTGCGCGATGATCCGAGCCTCCGCGCGAGTCCATTTCCAGGCTACGAAGGACCATTGCCGCAGCATGATGGCAAGTGTGCGCGAGGTGGCGGCGGTCCAGGCGGACGCGATGCGGGCGCCCGCGAGCGCATTGCGGCCGAGAATTCGCGCCAGCGCCCTGGTGCGCCGTAAAATTCTAACCAGCCCATGCCAGAGCGCGATGGCGAGCGCGAGCGATGTGGCGGCGATCCACGACGCGGCGATTGAAGCGCCCTTGACCGATGCCCGCGCCAGCATCGCCGCATGCAGGCTCGTCCATGCCCAGGCCACGGAGCTCCATCGCGCGAGGGTGACGGCAAGCGCGCGAGATTGCACCACGAGCCATGCCCAGAAAGCTGCGAGCCACCTGCGCAAGAGCAGCGCGAGTGCATAGGCGCGCGGACGGACCCAGGTGATGCAAGCGGTGACGGCGCGGCTCAGCGTGACGAAGAGAGCGATTGCGGTCCGCGATGCGAAGGACGCCACCGAGCGGGCCAAGCGGAGTGACATCAAAGCGAGCCACCGCAAGAAGCGCATCGAAGCGCGGCGCGCGAGCTCCAGCCGATAGAGGATGATCTGGACCCTGACCCGCCGCGCGTGCCGCTTTTCGGCGACCTCGTAATGCGCAAGCCAGCGCTGCTGCTGGCTGAGCTCGTCGGCCACAGCCGCCATAAGGTTCTTCGACCCCGCGATTCTGGCCTCGGCGGCCTCGATCGGGTCGAGCGTATCGCTTGCACCGGTCACGATTGGTGCTCCCTCACTCGGGCGTAGGGCGATACTCGTAGGTGCCCGGCGCCTTGCTCGCGGGCGTGCGATTCAAAGGCATTTCCCCGTCGAAACGCCGCAAGTGTCAATCTATGCCGGAAATCCTAACGCAAAATCGCGTTGCTCTGTTCCTGGAATCCCCGTTTCGAACCCCGTTCTCGTGGCAGAATCGCCTAGTGATTCGTCGGGAGTTGGGCAAAGGTTGTGGAAAACTGATCCGGCAACGGCTTTGACGGCGAGAACCGCGAGCATTCGCATCATCGGCATCGACCCGGGGCTTCGGCGCACCGGCTGGGGAGTGATCGACTCCGACGGGGCGAGGCTCGTTTTCGTCGCTTGCGGCGCGATCGTGTCCGATGACGAGGAAAGCCTGGGCTCCCGGCTTCGCCAGATTTTCGATGGTTTGCAGGAGGTGTTGGCGCGGCTTAGCCCGGAGGAGGCGGCCATCGAGCAGACCTTCGTCAATCGCGACGCCTCGGCCACGCTGAAGCTCGGTCAGGCGCGGGG
>JBAUOI010000082.1:0-1607 GCA_049579665.1 Methyloceanibacter sp. | reverse complement strand
CGCCGGCGCACCGCCTCGGTGAGCGCGCCGCCCTCTTCATAGCCGACATAGCCGGGAGGCGCGCCGATCAGCCGCGCCACCGAGTGCTTCTCCATATATTCGCTCATGTCGATGCGGATCATGGCGTGCTCGTCGTCGAACATGAATTCGGCGAGCGCGCGCGAAAGCTCGGTCTTGCCGACACCGGTCGGGCCCAGGAACATGAACGAGCCGATCGGCCGGTTGGGGTCTTGCAGGCCGGCGCGAGAGCGGCGCACGGCGGTGGACACGGCCTCGACCGCCTCCTCCTGCCCCACCACGCGCTTGGCGATCTGCGTCTCCATCTGGAGGAGCTTCTCGCGCTCGCCTTCGAGCATCTTGTCGACCGGGATGCCGGTCCAGCGCGAGACGACGCCGGCAATCAGGTCGGGCGTCACCACCTCCTGCGCCATGGCGCCGCCCTTGCCCTCCTCCTCTTCGAGCGTCTTCAATTTGGCTTCGAGGTCGGGGATGACGCCGTAAGCCAGCTCGCCGGCGCGGGTGAGGTCGCCGCGGCGTTGCGCCTGCTCGAGCTCGATGCGGGCGGCGTCGAGCTGCTCCTTCAGCTTCTGCGCCGAAGCGAGCTTCTCCTTCTCCTGCTGCCAGGTCTGGCTGAGCACGTTGGCCTGCTCCTCAAGATTGACGATCTCCTTCTCAAGCTTCGCCAGCCGGTCCTTCGACGCGGTGTCCTTCTCCTTCTTCAGAGCCTCGCGCTCGATCTTGAGCTGCATGATGCGCCGGTCGAGCTCATCCAGCGCCTCGGGCTTCGAATCGACCTGCATGCGTAAGCGCGAGGCCGCCTCGTCGACCAAGTCGATCGCCTTGTCGGGCAGGAAGCGATCGGTGATGTAGCGGTTGGACAGCGTGGCGGCGGTGACCAGTGCGGCATCTGAGATGCGCACGCCGTGATGCAGCTCGTATTTCTCCTTCAGCCCGCGCAGGATCGAGATGGTGTCCTCGACGCTGGGTTCGGGCACATAGACCGGCTGAAAGCGCCGCGCCAAAGCCGCGTCCTTCTCGACATGCTTGCGATATTCGTCAAGCGTGGTCGCGCCGACGCAATGCAGCTCGCCGCGCGCCAAGGCCGGCTTCAGCAGATTGGACGCATCCATCGCCCCGTCGGCCTTGCCGGCGCCGACCAGAGTGTGCATCTCGTCGATGAACAGGATGATCTGGCCCTGCGCCGCCTCGATCTCGGACAGCACCGATTTCAGCCTCTCCTCGAACTCGCCGCGATATTTGGCGCCGGCGATCAACGAGCCCATATCGAGCGCGAGCACCTTCTTGTCCTTAAGGCTCTCCGGCACGTCGCCCTGCACGATGCGGTGCGCCAGCCCCTCGACGATGGCGGTCTTGCCGACGCCCGGCTCGCCGATCAGCACGGGATTGTTCTTGGTGCGGCGCGACAGCACTTGAATCGTGCGCCTGATCTCCTCGTCGCGGCCGATCACCGGATCGAGCTCGCCTTTGGCGGCGGCCTCGGTGAAGTCGCGGGTGTAGCGCTTCAGCGCGTCATAGGCTTGCTCGGCGCCGGCCGAATCCGCGGTGCGGCCCTTGCGCAGCTCGTTGATGGCGGCGTTGAGCGTCTG
>JBAUOI010000081.1:0-7517 GCA_049579665.1 Methyloceanibacter sp. | reverse complement strand
TGGGATGAGAGTCCGCCGATCAGAAGATTGCCTGTCCACCCGGGAATGGCGTCGGCCGTGTAGAAGGCGATGCCAGAAGGCGAGATCACCGGGTTCCAATGCGCGATGGCGTCGGCAAATTCAGGATGGGTGGGCGGATCGGGGATGTCGGTTCCGTCATAATGCTTGCCCCAACTCACCACCGGCCAGCCGTAATTCTTGCCCGCCTGCGGGATGTTCAGCTCGTCCCCGCCAAGCGGGCCGAATTCGGTCTCCCAAAGCTTGCCGGTCTCGGGATGAATCGCGGCGCCTTGTGGATTGCGATGGCCGTAGGACCAGATTTCGGGAAGCGCGCCCTCTTGTCCGACGAATGGATTATCGGCCGGCACCGAGCCGTCGGGATTGATGCGCACGATCTTGCCGAGATGCGTTGCCAGGTCTTGCGCGGGCTGGAACTTGAAGCGCTCGCCGAGTGTGACGAACAGCGTGCCGTCGGGACTGAACGCTAGCCGCGAGCCAAAATGATTGCCGCCGTCGACTTTCGGATATTGCCGGAAAATCACCTTGAGGTTGTCGAGGCTGTCAGCGCCGAGCTTGCTGCGCGCGACCGCGGTGCCGGCCTTGCCGGAATCGCCGGGCTCGGAATAGGAAAGATAGACGAGACCGTTATCGGCGAAGTTCGGATCGAGGGCCACGTCGAGCAACCCGCCTTGACCCTCGGCAACCACCTCCGGCGCGCCTTTGAGCGGCGCTGACACCTTGCCGTCGCTGTCGATGACGCGAACCCTTCCCGGCTTCTCGGTGACGAGCATTCGTCCGTCGGGCAGGAAGGCGAGGCCCCAGGGGTGGCTCAGACCTTGGGCAAGCGTTTGCACCTTGATGGTTCCTTGCTTGGTATCGATCATGGCGTCCTTGGCGAGAACGTGTTGCGTCCAGAACATCAGCGATGCCGCCGCGACAAAGCAGTTCGCCATATTTCGAGCGTGAAAGAAGCCGACATGTCTTCGCTGCGAGTGTTTGCCTGTCACGTGACTCCTCCGGCTACGCGCACATCTGGTCTGAACGCGCGCCCGCGTAAGAAGTTCGCTCATCATCCGGACAGTTCGGCCTTGCATGATGGTGAGCGCCATCCAAGCTATAGCAAGCAGACCGGCCCGTGGCGTCGCCTTCACCGAACGTTGAGATCATGCCGCGATTTTTCAATGCCACTTGCGGTAGATCAAAGTCGGCTGAGCCGGCAGCGCGCCTCATGCCTAAGTTGTTGCTAGCTCTCATTTTGGCCTGGTCGGTCGCCCCCGCAGCCGCCGCCGAAAGCGATACCGATGAGGCCATTCGGGCCTTCGTCGAGAAAGTGAACGAGGCTTCGCTCGGTTTCTTCGCTTCCGGCTCCGAGGCCGACGCACGCGAGCGATGCGGCGCTTTGCTCGCTTCGGCTTTCGACGTGCCCGCGATGGGCAAGGAGGCGCTTGGCCGGGCCTGGGACAAGGCGACTGAAGAGGAGCGCAAGCTATTTTTGCAAGCCTTCGAGGAGGACGTCGTAAGCGCCTATCTCCGACGCATGCGCGCGCCCGGCACAAGCTTGACCTTCATTGGGCACCGCCCGCCCTTCGACGGTCATCAACTTGCCGCAAGCCGACGCACAATCCCGGGCAAGGAAGACCAGATTTGGATCTGGTGGATGCGGCCTGACGGGCAATCGTGGCGCATTGACGATCTCGTGCTCGACGGCCATAGCGCCGTGAACACGGCGGCGAACGAGTATTACAATGTCTTGGAGAATAATAACGGCGACATGAATGCTCTGCTCGCCTTCATGCGCAAGCGTGCCGCCCAATGAATGAGGCAGCGATGGAGTCGAAGCCCCTCGTTGCTCTCGACCATGTCGGCCATAGTTTCGACGATGGGCGCATCGTCGCGCTCAAGGATGTCAGCCTCGCCATTCGTGAGGGTGACTCGGTGGCCATAGTCGGCGCGAGCGGAAGCGGCAAGTCGACGCTCATTCTCCTCTTATGCGGCATCAGGCTTCCGGTCACCGGCCGCGTCCTGTGGAAGGGCAATCCCGTCACCGACGCGCAAACCTGGACCGATCTCAGGCGCTCCGAGATCGGCATCGTCTTTCAGGAATTCAATCTATTTCCCACGCTCACCGCGCGCGAGAATATCGAGGTGGCGATGTTCGGTACCGGGCGCGGCAGCCGCGAACGCCGGTGCCGGGCCGATGCCGCGCTGGAGACCGTCGGTTTGGCGGACCGCGCCACGCATCTGCCGCACGAACTCTCGGGCGGCGAGCGCCAGCGTGTGGCCATCGCCCGCAGCATCATCAACGATCCGGCGCTCATCCTCGCCGACGAGCCGACCGGTAATCTCGACAGCGTCAACGCGGTGGCGATTCTCGATCTTCTGTTTGAGCTCAAACGCGCGCGTGGGGCGACTCTGGTCATGGTCACGCATGAGCCGAGCTACGCCGAGCGCTGCGCGCGCCAGATCAGGATCAAGGACGGCGATGTTTACGAGCAGCGCACCGAGCGATCCCGCACGGAGGCGATGTGAACCACCTCGAACTTGCCTTCCGCAACCTCAAGCGCAGGCCGGCGCGCTCGATCCTCACCGCGCTCGGCGTGGCGCTCGCCGTGGGTAGTTTCATCACGCTTTACGGTCTGTCGCGCAGCGTGCAGGAGAATGTGCAACAGAGCTTCGAGGAGCGCGGCACCGATCTCACGGTCAGGCGCCGCGGCATCGCCGAGCCGTTTGGCGGGACCATGCCGGAGTCGATCATCTCGGAGATTGCCAAGATTCCCGGCGTGGCGGCGGTCTCGGGCCAGCTGTTGAGCTTTGCCGCAACCGACAATGACGACCACGTGATCGCCTTCGGTTGGGGGTCTGACAGCTTCTATTGGGCGACCGTCCCGCTGCTAGAGGGACGCCTGCCGCAACCGGGAGAGGGCAAGATCGCGGTGATCGGCAAGGACATCGCCCGCACGCTCGACAAGCATGTCGGCGACGACATCACGCTGCTTGGCGAGAAATTCCGCGTCATTGGCATCAGCAACTATACTTCGATCATCAATCGCAACGCCGTCGTGGTCGAGCTTGCCGATCTTCAGGAGATCACCTTCCGCACCGGCGCCGTGACCTTCATCTCCGTCAAGCTGGCTCCTCCAGGAGGGCCTGACGAGGCCGACCGCGTGGCCAAGGCCATCGAGGGCCTGGGCCAGCTCTCGGTGACCAAGAGCGAGAGTGTGTTGAAGAACGACAGCCTGATCGGGCTGTTGAGTGCGGTATCGACCGCCATGGCCTGGGTGGCGCTGCTCATGGGGGTGCTCATGGTGCTGAACACGCTACTCATGGCGGTGCTCGAGCGCACGCGCGAGATCGGCATTCTGTCGGCCATTGGCTGGTCCAAGCAGCGGGTCATGGGCGCGTTGGTGATCGAGGGCTTCATCCTGTCGGCGCTCGGCAGCGCCGCAGGCATCGTCATCGGCGTCGCCGGGTCGCGCCTGCTGAGCGCTGTCCCGGCCATTGGGCGATATATCGCCGTGAGCCCGACGCCTGGGCTGATCGCCACAACCGCGGTCGCGGCCATCATTCTCGGCATTCTCGGCTCGCTCTACCCGGCCATCGTGGCGACGCGCGCAAGCCCGGCCGAGGCGCTCGAACGCGCTTAGGCCGTCAGCCGCGGCCGCCCTTGACCCGCAAGCCCGGGGCGGGGCGCTCTAGCACCACCTCGCGGCGGAAACGGTAGAGCCTGGCCGGGCGCCCTCCGGTTTCGGTCGAGACATTGCCGGTGACCTCGACCAGTCCGCCTTGCTCGACCAGCCTTCTGAAATTCTGCTTATGCAGCAGCGTGCCGGAGATCGCCTCGACGGTCTTCTGCAACTCGAACAGAGTGAATTCCGGCGGCAACAGCTCGAACACCACTGGCCGGTACTTCAGCTTGCCGCGCAAGCGCCCGAGCGCCGTGGCGAGGATGCGGCGGTGGTCAAAAGCCATCGGGCGCCCAAAATCCGGCAAACCCGACCATTGCGCGGCGGCCGGGCGACCGTCGCGCGCGGCCTCGGCGACAAGACCGGCTTCGTAGAGAAGCTCGTAGCGATCTAGCACTCTCTCCTCGTCCCAACTCCCGCCGATGCCGAACGAAGTCCGGAGGCGCTCAGGCCGTCGCAGTGCGCGCACCGGCTCGTCGGGGAGCGGCGGCCGTTCGGCCCATTCCTTGAGCTTCGGCTCGATCTGGCTGGACAGGATGGGGGGCTTGCCTTTGCGCCAATCTTCCCAAGGGAAGTAGGCGTACCAAGGCGACCAATGCGAGCCGAGCAGCTCATCGCCCGCGCCGCGCGTCAGCGCAAGATAGCCGACCGAGAGCGTATGCGCCCCTCCGGGCTCGGCATGCCGGCCTCGGTCGCCGAATGTGTAGAGCTGCTCGACGTAGCCGAGATCGAGCCCGGTCTGCCGCTTCACCCATTCGCGCAGGCCGATCTCCAGCGTGCGATGCGCCCGCGGCGCGAACGGGCCAAACGGCAGCGCGTCCCAGGCGTCCGATCCCGGCGTACCCGGCCGTGCCACGAGAATGTAAGGCTGGCCCTCGCGCACCGTGACGATGGCCGCGTTCAGTCCAAGCTCGATTTGCGGGTCGTCGTTCCGGGCTTCCTGAGCGACGGCCGCTTTGCGTCTTGGCTCAGCCATCGCGGCGTCTAGGCGGCCAGGAGTGCCGGCAGGGCGAAGACCTCTGCCTCCTCGGCGATCTTGCCGCGTCCGATCTCCTCGACCGCAGTGATCATGCGCCCGTCGCGCGTCAGGATCTCGTCGGCGAGCGCGACCAAGAGGCGGTTGGGATAGGCGGTCGGCGAGGCGCAGCGGAGCGCCCGCGCAAGATCGAGCTCGGAGCCTTCCGGGTTTAGCGCGCAGAGCGAGATGAAGGCGGCAGCCGTCGAGCGGCTGATGCCGGCCCAGCAATGGATCAGCAGCGGCGCCTGCCGATCCCAATCCCGAGCGAATGTGATGAGGTCGGCCACGTGCGTCTCGCAGGGGAGCACGAGGCCCGGCTGCGGCTCGCAGATATCGTTCATGGCGAGCCTGAGATGCCGGTCGGGCACGATGCTGGGCGGTGTGCTGATCAGCGTCTCGCCGTTGATCAGCGTTACGAGGTGACTGACATTGGCGTCGGCGACCGTGGTCTCGACCAGGCTCAAAGGCGCGACATAGATGGTTTGGGGGCTCATGCTGCGCGGCACTCTATTCTTTTCTTTTGGCAAAACCAGGGTTGTCATTTCATGCCTAGCCTCTTAGCGCGACCCCCGCATCATCGGAGCTCATTGAATTTCTTCAGGAACGCGGCCTCTCCCTGTGACGCAGGAAGCGGGCTTAAGTGCGACAGCCTGTCGACCAGCGCCGGGCTCAAGCCCCGCGGCTGGCCGAAAAAGCGCCGCGCTTCCGCCCGGGAAAAGCCAGCGAGACGAATCGCCTCATAATATGCCGCGATCTTATCGGCGCGTTTGATCAATCTGGTGACATCGTCGGGCAACTCCGCCGGCAAGCCGAAGCGGAGGTGAATGGCGGCGAGCAGCTTCGCCTCGAAGGCGCGATAGTCGAGCGACAGAGCCGCCTTGAACGGGCTGATCAGGTCGCCAATGACATATTCCGGCGCGTCGTGGATCAGCGCCGCCAGCCTGAAGCGTCTGTCGAGCTTTGGCTCGAGCTCGGTCGCGATCCTCTCGACGAGAAGGCTATGTTGCGCCACGGAGAAGGCGTGCTCACCGTCGGTCTGGCCATTCCAGCGCGCGACGCGAGCGAGCCCATGTGCGATGTCCTCGATCTCGATATCGAGCGGTGATGGATCGAGCAGATCTAGCCGACGCCCGGAGAGCATGCGCTGCCAGGCGCGAGGGATCGCGTTGGGGGTCGCATTTTGAAGGGTGCGAGCAGCTTTCATCAAAGACGCAAGTCGTGTTCGAGCCTGTCAGGGCCTTGATCAATTTTTCGGCCGACGCCACGAAGAAATGGACGAATGCCGTTCATGATGCCATTCATGGCGCGGTAATCGTCAGAGTACAGGTGAATCGAATCTCTCACTGGGAGACGCATATGGCAAAGTTGCCCAAATATACACTGTCGCATGATGACACGAAGAAGCGCTGGGTGCTGAAAAGCGACGGGTCGGGACAAACGGTCAAGACCTTCGCCACCAAGGCCGCGGCGACCAAGGGTGGAGTGCTGGAGAGGGCCGTCGGCAAGACAGGGTCCGTCAAGATCAAGAAGCGCAGTGGCAAAATTCAAGAAGAGCGCACCTATCCGCGTAGCGCCGATCCGCGCAGTTCTAAGGGTTAGATGGCGTCCGGCCGAGCTTTACGCAAGCCGCGTGACGCGGGCAGGACGTCAGGTGGTCGTTGACCATGCCGGTGGCCTGCATGAAGGCGTAGATGATTGTCGGCCCGCAGAATTTGAAGCCGCGTGCCTTGAGGTCTTTTGAGATGATGCGCGAAATCTCCGTCTCAGCGGGGATCTCGCTCATCGTCTTGTAGCGATTGACGATCGGCTTGCCCTCCACGAACTCCCACAGATACGGGCTGAAGCCTGCGCTTTTCTCCATGATCTCGAGCCAGGCGCGCGCCGAGGCGACCGCGCCCTCGATCTTCATGCGGTTGCGCACGATGCCCTCATCCAACATTAGCGCTTCGATCTTCTTCTTCGAGTAGTGGGCGATCTTCTCCGGCGCGAAGCCGTCGAAGGCGCGGCGGAAGGCCTCCCGCTTGCGCAGGATCGTGATCCAGGACAGACCGGCCTGGAACCCGTCGAGCACGAGCTTCTCAAAAAGCGCGCGATCGTTGCGCTCGGGCACGCCCCATTCATCGTCGTGATAGGCGACATAGAGCGGGTCTGTGCCGGGCCACGGGCAGCGACCCGTTGCATGTTTGCCGCTCATGCAAGGGCCTCGGCAACCGGGACCGTGAAGCGCGCGAAGGTCGGACGGCGCAGCGCGATCTTGACGCCTCCAGTCGTCAGCGCCTTGGCTTGCGCCAAAGCCTCTTCGGCCCGATCGAGGCGGATCAGCGCCAGCCCCGCCGCGCCGCTCACCGAGCCGAGCGTTCCGACAGGCAGGCCATCAGCCTCGATGCTCGTGCCGGGAACGGGGAGGGCGCTCACGCCCTCGATGGGCACTATGCGCTTCCGCGCCGTGCCGCGATGCTCAATGCGCGAGACGACCTCCTGACCGACATAGCAGCCCTTCTTGAAGTCGACGCCGTTCAGCTGATCGAACAGCGCCTCATGCGGGAAGGCGTCGCCGAACGCGTAGTCCAGGCCGCCTTCCGGCACGCCCAGGCTGATGCGCAAGGCGTGATAGTCCGCCTCCTCCGCAGGCTCGCAGCCAAGCTCTGCCGCGCTCGTTCCAGTGGGAACGAGAAGGCGAAAGCCCAGCTCCGGCAGCCGGGGGTCGGCATAGACAATAGCGCCTTCGGGCAGGCGAGGGGACCCACCCCATGCGGCGGCGACTGCGAGTGCCGGCGCGGCTGCGATCTCCGCAGCCGCCCTGAGGCGGTAAAAGC
>JBAUOI010000080.1:0-1538 GCA_049579665.1 Methyloceanibacter sp. | reverse complement strand
AGCGGGAGCGGCGACCGCGGCAAGCTGGGGATCGCGGAAGCGCGCGCCGAGCAGCGGCAGCAGCATCTGCACGATGGCGACGCCAAGCGCGAGGATCAGCGCGTAATGACCGGTCTCAGCAATCATCTCCCGTTCCGATCCCGCTTCAGTTCACCTTGCCGGCCTCGGCGCCGCCGCGCCACACACCTTCGGCCTTGAGCTTCTTGGCCACTTCCGGCGGCATGTAATTCTCATCGTGCTTGGCGAGCACGCTGTCAGCATGAAAGACGCCATCGGGCTGAAGCGTTCCCTCAGCCACCACGCCCTGCCCCTCGCGGAACAAATCGGGCAGCACTCCGGTAAAAAACACCGGAAGGGTCTTCGCCCGGTCGGTGACGACGAAGCGAATGGTGGTCCCCTCGCCGCGCACGACGCTGCCGGTCTCGACCAGCCCGCCGAGCCTGAAGCGCTGGCCGGGTGCGATTCCCATCTCGGTCACCTCGCTCGGGCTATAGAAGAAGACGATCGAATCCCGCATGGCGAACAGCACGAGCCCGACCGCCACGCCAAGCACCGCCAGGCAGCCGCCGATCAGAACGCCTCTTCGCTGCTTGCGCGTCATGACTTCAATCCAAGCTCGGCCGCCAGTTGATCGAGTTGCTGCAAGGCCTGGGTATTGCCGCTGAACTCGGCCTTGGCGCGCGCGAGCGCTTTCACCGCATCGTCCTTCCGGTCGAGCACGCTATAGGCGCGCACCAGCTTGAGCCAGCCCGGAAGATCGCTGCCGTCTTGATCGAGCTTTGTGGCAAGACCTTGCACCATGCGCTCGATCATCGCCTGCCGGTCGGCGGCGCTCATGTTCTGAGCGGCGGCGACGTCCGCGGCGCTCGGACCTTGCTCGCTCTGCGGACCGGGCGCTTGTGACGGCGCGTCTTCGGCCTCCGCCACAGGCTTGCCCGAAACATGCGCCTCGGCGCTCGCGATCTTCTTCTCGACCATGTCGCGCCACGGCGCATCCTTCGGCGCCTTGTCGAGCAGCGCGCGCCAATCCTCGATGGCGGCCTGAAACTGTCCGTCCTGCTCCTTGGCGATCGCCAGCAGGATGCGCGGCTCGAGCAATGTCTGGTCGAGCTCGACCGCGCGCTCGAGCGCTCCCCTCGCCTCTTCGGTCACCACGTCGTTATTGGCGAGCACCAGCGCCTCGCCTCGCCCCGACAGCCGCTTCGCTGATTCTCCAAGCAGCCTGATCGCCTGAGCATAGGCGTCGGCCGCGTCGCCATAGCGCTGCCAGCCCATATAGACCGGGGCGATCGCGTCCCATCCCTCACCCTCCTCGGGATGTTCACGCAGCCGCGCTTCGACGCGGGCAACGAGCGCTTTGAGATTCTGGTCGCTAGAAGGATCTTGCAGGCGCGCGGCAAGCGGCTGATCGGGGAGCCGTGGCGAGCCGTAAGCGAAATAAAGGCCGAGCGCGAGCAGCGGTAATGCGATTGCGACCGCGATCGTTGCCGCTCTGGCGCGGCCCGCGTTGCTTGAAATCCCGTGGGACGCCTCGGACT
>JBAUOI010000079.1:0-2652 GCA_049579665.1 Methyloceanibacter sp. | reverse complement strand
ATCGATGCCCTGCTCGACGCCGGCATGCTCGACGGCAAGGCGCACAGTCTCGGCATCGGCGTGGTCGACGACTATCCCTGGCTCGGGAGCCAGACGCGGCTCACCTTCAAGAATTGCGGCCTCATCGATCCGCGCAGCCTCGAGGATTACAAGGCGCATGGCGGCTATCAGGGCCTTGCGGAGGCGCTCGCCGCCGGTCCCAAGGCCATCGTCGAGGAGATCATCACCTCCGGCTTGCGCGGCCGAGGCGGCGCGGGCTTCCCGACCGGCATCAAATGGCGCACGGTCGCCGATACTCCTCCCCAGCAGAAATATATCGTCTGCAACGCCGACGAAGGTGATTCCGGCACTTTCGCCGACCGCATGATCATGGAAGGCGATCCCTTCGTGCTGATCGAAGGCATGACCATCGCCGGCATCGCGGTGGGCGCCACCTACGGCTACATCTATATCCGCTCAGAGTATCCCGATGCCATCGAGGCAATGGAAATCGCCGTGCGCGAAGCGCGCAAGGGCGGCATGCTAGGACGGCGCATCGCCGGCTCGGAATACGATTTCGACATGGAGGTGCGGGCCGGCGCCGGCGCCTATGTCTGTGGCGAGGAGACCTCGCTGCTCGAGAGCCTCGAAGGCAAGCGCGGCGAGGTCCGGGCGAAACCTCCCCTCCCCGCGCATATCGGGCTGTTCGGCAAGCCGACCGTCATCAACAACGTGCTGTCGCTTGCTAGCGTGCCGATCATCATGAGCGAAGGCGGCCCGCATTATCGCGATTTCGGCATGGGCAAGTCGCGCGGCACGATGCCGATCCAGCTTGCCGGCAATATCAAGCATGGCGGGCTGTACGAGACGGCGTTCGGCATCACGCTCGGCGCGCTGGTCGACGACATCGGCGGCGGAACGCGCTCAGGCCGCCCGGTGCGCGCCGTGCAGGTGGGCGGCCCGCTCGGCGCCTATTTCCCGCGCGCGCTGTTCGACACGCCGTTCGACTACGAGGCCTTCACCGCCGCCGACGGCCTGATCGGCCATGGCGGCATCGTGGTATTCGACGACACCGTGGACATGGCCAAGCAGGCCCGCTTCGCCATGGAGTTCTGCGCGATTGAGTCTTGCGGCAAGTGCACGCCCTGCCGCATCGGCTCGGCACGGGGCGTTGAGCTCGTCGACAAGATCGTGGCCGGCGAGGACGCTGCCGCCAATCTCCTCGTGCTCGAAGATCTCTGCAACACCATGAAGTTTGGATCGCTTTGCGCCCTTGGCGGGTTTACCCCCTACCCGGTGATGAGCGCGCTCACGCATTTCCCCGAGGATTTCGGCGCGGCAAGAAAGCGCCTGCAAGCTGCTGAATGAGGAAGCGACAATGTCGATGAACCAGGAAATCGATTACGGGACCCCGGCCTCGAAATCCAAGAAGCAGGTCTCGCTGACCATCGACGGCGTCAAGATCACCGTGCCGGAAGGCACCTCGATCATGCGCGCGGCGATGGAGATGGGCACGCAGATTCCCAAGCTCTGCGCCACCGACATGGTCGAGGCGTTCGGCTCCTGCCGGCTCTGCCTGGTCGAGATCCAGGGCCGCAACGGCACGCCGGCCTCCTGCACCACGCCGGTCGCGGAAGGCATGGTGGTGCACACCCAGACCGACCGGCTGAAGCGCTTACGCAAGGGCGTGATGGAGCTCTATATCTCGGAGCACCCGCTCGACTGCCTCACCTGCTCGGCCAATGGCGATTGCGAGTTACAGGACATGTCCGGCGCCGTGGGTCTGCGCGAGGTGCGCTACGGCTATGACGGCCAGCGCCATCCCAATCCCGGCCTCGACACGTCGAACCCCTATTTCACCTACGAACCGTCGAAGTGCATCGTCTGCTCGCGCTGCGTCCGCGCCTGCGAAGAGGTACAAGGCACCTTCGCCCTGACCATCGCCGGCCGCGGCTTCGACTCCGTGGTGTCGCCCTCGCAAGAGCAGCCCTTCCTCGATTCTGAATGCGTTTCGTGCGGCGCCTGCGTGCAGGCCTGCCCCACCGCGACGCTGAACGAGAAGAGCGTGATCGAGATCGGCACGCCCGAGCATTCGCTGGTCACCACTTGCGCCTATTGCGGCGTCGGCTGCGCCTTCAAGGCCGAGATGCGCGGCGAAGAGCTGGTGCGCATGGTGCCGTGGAAGGACGGCAAGGCCAATCGCGGACATTCCTGCGTCAAGGGCCGCTTCGCGTTCGGCTATGCCACGCACAAGGACCGCATCCTGAAGCCGATGATCCGCGCCAAGATCACCGATCCGTGGCGCGAGGTCTCGTGGGAAGAGGCGATCGGCTACGCGGCATCCGAGTTCAAGCGCATCCAGGCAAAATACGGCCAGGGCTCCGTGGGCGGCATCACCTCATCGCGCTGCACTAACGAGGAGACCTTCCTGGTGCAGAAGCTGGTCCGCGCCGCGTTCGGCAACAACAATGTCGATACCTGCGCGCGCGTGTGCCATTCGCCCACCGGCTATGGGCTGAAGACCACCTATGGCACCTCCGCCGGCACGCAGGATTTCGACTCGGTCGAATATTCCGACGTGATCATGATCATCGGGGCCAATCCGACCGATGGGCACCCCGTCTTCGCGTCACGGATGAAGCGGCGGCTCCGCCAGGGCGCCAAGCTGATTAT
>JBAUOI010000078.1:0-4533 GCA_049579665.1 Methyloceanibacter sp. | reverse complement strand
TTGCGCCACAGCCCCATGGCCACGCAGTCGAACACCGAGATGGGAAAGCTGCGGTCGATCTCGATCTGCTGCGGCAGATAGGCGATGTCGGACTTGGTCAGGCCATCGAGATCGATGCTGCCCCCGAGCGGCTTGAGCTCGCCCATGATGCCCTTGAGCAGCGTGGATTTGCCGGCGCCGTTCGGCCCGACAATGGCGAGCAACTCGCCACTTCGCACCTCGCCGGTGATGTGATGCACGGCGGGATGCCGGTCATAGCCGAGCGTCAGGTCGCGGAACACGATGGCCGGCTGCTTGTGCTGCATGTTCATGCCAACGCCCAGAATACGGCGCCCCAAAGCAGCACGGAGGCGATCGTCACGATCAGGAGTCGCGCCGGCACCGAGAGGCGCAGCAGCGAGATGCCGCTGGCGAGTGGCCTTGGCGCGGCGACCGCGTGCTTATGCGGCGCCGCTTGCTCGCCCTCTGTGGCGACGAGCGCAACATGTCGACGACCTTTCCCCCGCATCTCGAATTCCTTGCTGGCTTGAGCGCGTCAGGCCGGACGGCAGGCTTGGCAAAGTCCCGCGATCTCGAGCGTCACCTGCTCGGGTGCGATCTCATCGGGCGCGAGCCCGAGCAGCGCCGCCTGGTCCTCGTCGGTGAGCGGGATCTCGACCACCTTCCCGCATTGCCGGCAGATGGCGAAGGCGAACTTGCCGTCGCACGCGCCGTGGCCGCAGGCGACGAAGGCCGAGCGCGACTGGAGACGATGCACCATCCCCTTCTGCATCAGGTCGTTGAGCGCGCGGTAGACCGTGGGCGGGTGGGAGATGCCGGCGATCCTCACCTGGTCGAGGATGGCGTAGGCACTCATGGGCTCCTTGGCCTTGCGCAGGCAACTCAGGATCTCGCTCTGATTGCGCGAGAGCTTGGGCTCGTGGTGGTGGTGGGCGGCGTTCATAGGCGATGATATAACATAACATCTACACCGCCCGTCAAGCGGCGTCGCTGCGGCAAAAAACACCGCCCCCTCGCCGGCGCTTGCCGCGCTCGAACCGCGGGCTTGATCCCCGACCCCCTCGGCGGTCCAATACCAAGATGCCCGGCCGCATCGAGATCGTCGAAGGCGACATCACTCGGCTTGAAGTCGACGCGATCGTCAACGCCGCCAACAAGACCTTGCTCGGCGGCGGGGGCGTCGACGGGGCAATTCACCGCGCGGCGGGGCGAGAGTTGTACGAGGCCTGCAAGCTGCTCGGCGGCTGCGACACCGGCGAGGCGAAGATCACGCCGGGCTTCTCGCTGCCCGCGCGTTACGTGATTCATACGGTAGGCCCCGTCTGGGGCGGCGGCGAGCGCGGCGAGAACAGGCTGCTTGCCAGCTGCTACCGCAACGCTCTGGCGCTGGCGGAGGCGCATCGCCTCGCCTCGATCGCCTACCCCGCCATCTCGACCGGGGCTTACGGCTTTCCTCCCGACCGCGCCGCCTTGATCGCGCTGCGCACGGTGCTCGAGGCACTCGCCGGCACGGGCACGGTCGACCGCGTGGTGTTCTGCTGCTTCGGCGCGGAGTCGCGGATGCATCACGAGGCGGCATTTGCGGCCGCCACGGGACGAGTCGCTTGATCTGGTATGCGGCGAGCAGGCCGCTTTGCGTCGCGAAACCTTGGGGTTAAGCTGGCAGTGATTGGCGCTTGAGTCGCCGAGCGGCCGAGGCCCCTACGAAACGCGGTGAGGCAGAGCAACGATGCCAGAGCTCGACCCGCTTCTGCTGTCGCGCATTCAGTTCGCCTTCACGATCTCCTTCCACATCCTGTTTCCGTCCTTCACCATCGGCCTTGCCGCCTGGCTGGTCGTGCTCGAGGCGCTGTGGCTGAAGACCGGCAAGGCGATCTACATGGACATCGCCCTGCACTGGACCAAGATCTTCGCCGTGTCGTTCGGCATGGGCGTGGTCTCCGGCGTCGTGCTCTCTTACGAGTTCGGCACCAATTGGAGCGAGCTGTCGCGGCGCGGCGGCAATGTGATCGGACCGCTGATGTCCTACGAGGTTCTCACCGCCTTCTTTTTGGAGGCGGGCTTTCTCGGCATCATGCTGTTCGGCTGGAAGCGCGTGCCGAAATGGGTGCATTTCTTCGCCACCTGCATGGTGGCGCTCGGCACGGCGATCTCGGCCTTCTGGATCCTTTCGGCCAATAGCTGGATGCAGACCCCCGCCGGCTTCCGCGTGGACGATCAAGGCGTGCTGCACGTGGCCGATTGGTGGCAGGTGATCTTCAACCCGTCCTTCCCCTACCGTTTCGCGCATATGGTCGCCGCCGCCTATCTCACCACGGCGTTCATCGTCGCCGGCATCGGCGCCTGGTACATCTTGCGCCAGCGGAGCGTGCCGCATGGGCGGATCATGCTCGGCATGGGCTTGAGCCTGCTGGTTTGGCTCGCGCCGCTTCAGCTCATCATCGGCGATCTGCATGGGCTGAACACGCTCGAGCATCAGCCCGCCAAAATCGCCGCGCTCGAAGCGCATTGGGAAACCAGCAGCAACGTTCCGCTGATCCTATTCGCGCTGCCCGATCCCAAGGCGGAGACCAATCATTACGAGCTCGCGATTCCCGCGCTCGGCAGCCTGATCCTCACCCATGACTGGAACGGCGAGATCAAGGGGCTGAAATCCTTTCCGCCCGAGGATCGTCCCAATCCGATCATCCCGTTCTTCGCCTTCCGCATCATGGTGGGCATCGGCCTGATCATGATCGCCGTCGGCATCATCGGCTCGGCGCTCTGGCTCATGGGTCGGCTCTACACCAGCACCTGGTTCTTGCGCGTGCTGACCTGGGTTTCGCCGCTCGGGTTCGTTGCCGTTCTTGCCGGCTGGTTCACCGCCGAGGTCGGCCGCCAGCCCTGGACCGTTTATGGCGTGCTGCGCACGGCCGATGCGGTGTCGCCGGTTCCGGGCGGCAGCGTGCTCACCTCGCTCATCCTGTTCGTGCTCGTTTACGGCATCGTGTTCGGCGCGGGCCTCTATTACATTGCCAAGCTCGTGCAGCGCGGGCCCGACGAGACGCCGCCCATGCCCGAGAAGGGCGAGGCCGATCTTTCCCACCGACCGCTAGCGGCTTCAGGCAACCCATGACCGGCGCAGAGAGCCAAATGACGGAGTTTCTCCCGGTGATCCTGCCGCTGGTCTGGGCGGCGATCCTGGCGCTCGCCGTGTTTCTCTATGTGCTGCTCGGCGGCTACGATCTCGGCCTCGGCGTGCTGTTCCCGCTTGCGCCATCGCACAAGGACCGCGACGCCATGATGAGCTCGGTCGCGCCCTTCTGGGACGGCAACGAGACGTGGCTCGTGCTCGGCGGCGGCGGCCTGCTCGCGGCCTTCCCGCTCGCTTATTCCGTCATGCTGCCCGCGCTCTACATCCCGATCATCCTGATGCTGATCGGGCTGATTCTGCGCGGCGTCGCCTTCGAGTTCCGCTTCAAATCGCAGCGCTATCGCTGGACCTGGGACCTGGCCTTCACCCTCGGCTCGATGCTTGCCGCGCTGATGCAGGGCGCCATCATGGGCGCCTTCGTGCACGGCTTCGCGGTGACCGCCAACAAATTCTCGGGCGGCGCGTTCGACTGGCTGACGCCCTTTTCGGTGCTCACCGCCGCGGCGCTGCTGTCAGGCTACGTGCTGCTCTCGGCCGGGTGGCTCATCATGAAGGGCGACGAGGCCCTGCGCGAATGGGCCTATGGCATCGCTTTCAGCGCGCTCGCGGCAGTCGCGACCTTCATCGTCATCTTCAGCGTCTGGACGCCCTTCCTGCATCCGGAAATCGCCGCGCGCTGGTTTAAGCCGGCCAATATGGTGATGCTGAGCCCCGTGCCGATCGCCACGGCCGCCTGCGTCATCCTGCTATGGCGAGCGCTGAAAGCGCGCCAGCGCTACATGCCTTTCCTGCTGGGCGTGGGGATTTTCATCCTCTGTTACACCGGGCTCGCCGTGAGCCTGTTCCCGTTCATCATTCCGCCCGACATCACCATCTGGCAGGCGGCCGCCGCGCCCGATAGCCAACTGTTCATGCTTTACGGCGCTGTGCCGCTGCTTCCCATCATCCTCGGCTACACCGCCTATTCTTACTATGTGTTCTGGGAAGCCTCCGAGCACGACGCCTATCATTGACCCGCTAGAGCTCTGAACTTGCGAGTTCTGACTTAGGTATCGAACTCGAGAGCCGCACTGGAGTGAGACTCGATCTCGACGATTTGGCCGCCAATCCCTCGATCGATGGGATAGCCCGACTCCTGGCGGTCCGCGGATCGACCAATGCTGGATGCCCGCCGTTCCGTCGGTTTCACCCGGCCCTCGACGAGCAGCTGGCCTTGCCAGCCCTCCAAGGCCCCATTAGGGTTCGGCGACGGTGGGGCCGCGCGTCGAGGTCGTGGCGTCGTGTTGGGATGAGAATAGACCCGTGTGGCCGTTAATCTCAGCCATCGCCAAGCGCGTCCGTGGCCGGCGACCGCGCGCCGCCGGCCGGTTTGTCTTCCCCGAGCCGACCCTTGAAGGGAT
>JBAUOI010000077.1:0-1589 GCA_049579665.1 Methyloceanibacter sp. | reverse complement strand
GACATTCCGAACGTGTCGGAAGAGGCGCTCAAGAATCTCGACGAGGCGGGCATCGTCTATATCGGCGCCGAGGTGAATCCCGGCGACATCCTGGTCGGCAAGATCACGCCCAAGGGCGAGAGCCCGATGACGCCGGAGGAGAAACTGCTCCGCGCCATCTTCGGCGAGAAGGCCTCCGACGTGCGCGATACCTCGCTCAAGCTGCCGCCCGGCGTGTCGGGCACGGTGGTCGAGGTGCGCGTGTTCAATCGGCACGGCGTCGAGAAGGACGAGCGCGCGATGGCCATCGAGCGCGAGGAGATCGAGCGTCTCGCCAAGGACCGTGACGACGAGTTGGCGATCCTCGACCGCAACGTCTATGGCCGTCTCAGGGACGTGCTGATGCACAAGGTGGTCGCCAAGGGACCCAAGGGCATCAAGAAGGACGCCAAGGTCACCGACGCGATGCTCGACGAGATTTCGCGCGGCCATTGGTGGGAAATCGCGCTCAAGAACGAGAAGGCGATGGCCGAGGTGGAGGCGATCCGCCGCCAATATGAAGAGGCCAAGAAGCGGCTCGAGCAGCGCTTCGTCGACAAAGTCGACAAGCTGCAGCGCGGCGACGAGCTGCCGCCCGGCGTGATGAAGATGGTCAAGGTCTTCGTCGCGGTGAAACGCAAGATTCAGCCCGGCGACAAGATGGCTGGCCGTCACGGCAACAAGGGCGTGATCAGCCAGATCGTGCCGATCGAGGACATGCCTTATCTCGAGGATGGCGGGACGATCGATATCGTTCTCAATCCGCTCGGCGTGCCGAGCCGCATGAACGTTGGCCAGATCCTGGAGACCCATCTCGGCTGGGCCTGCCGTGGGCTTGGCCGCAAGATCGGCGAGGCGCTCGAGGCCTATCACGCGAGCCACAAGTCGAAGCCGCTCAAGGAGATGCTCAAGACCATCTACGGCGACGACAAGGCCGTGGCCGCGCTGAAAGAGGATCAGCTCATCGAAGCGAGCGAAAGCCTGAAGGACGGCGTGCCGGTGGCGACGCCGGTGTTCGACGGCGCGCATGAGGGCGACGTGACCGAACTGCTCGAGGCCGCGGGTCTCGACGGCTCGGGCCAGGTGACCCTGTTCGACGGGCGTACCGGCGAGGAGTTCGAGCGCAAGGTGACGGTGGGCTACATCTATATGCTGAAGCTCCACCACCTTGTGGACGACAAGATCCACGCCCGCTCGATCGGTCCTTACAGTCTGGTCACCCAGCAGCCGCTGGGCGGCAAGGCGCAGTTCGGCGGTCAGCGTTTCGGCGAAATGGAGGTGTCGGCGCTGGAGGCTTACGGCGCGGCCTACACGCTGCAGGAGATGCTGACCGTGAAGTCCGACGACGTTGCCGGCCGCACCAAGGTCTACGAGGCCATCGTGCGCGGCGACGACACCTTCGAGGCCGGTATCCCGGAGAGATTCAACGTGCACGTCACGGAAATGCGGGCGCTTGGGCTTAACGTCGAGCTGGTGCAGCCGAAGCCAGAGGCGACGCCGCCCGCGCGGGCGAGGTTGCCTCGTGCGGCGGCTGTATCGGCAGAGCGCGTTAGAGACGGAAGAAGTTTACG
>JBAUOI010000076.1:0-4936 GCA_049579665.1 Methyloceanibacter sp. | reverse complement strand
CCGCCGAACAGCTCGACGATGGTGCGGCGCTGCGGCTTTTGCCGGTAGCTGATGCCGACCATGAACACGGTGCAGGCGAGGCCGAATCTCTGGCAGGCATAGGCCAGCGCCGTGCCCCATTGGCCCGCGCCGGTGCCGGTGATCAGATGCTTAACCCCGGCCTTCTGGTAGTAATAGGCCTGTGCCAGCGCGGTGTTGAGCTTGTGGCTGCCCGAAACATTGGCGCCCTCGAATTTGTAATAGAGCCGCGCGTTGGTTCCGAGCCGCTCCTCCAGCGCCTTGGCGCGCCGGAGCAGCGTCGGCCGATAGCTCGCGTAAAGCTTGCGTACCGGTGCCGGGATGGCGATGTCGGCATTCACCGTGTCGTTCGACTGCTTCATCAACGACAGCGGCTGCTGCGGCAGGACGTTGACGCCTTGCGTGTAGGCGAAGCGGTTCGTGCTCGCCGTCGATCTCGCGTAGTGGTCCGGGAAATCGAACAGGAAATTACACCAGGTGGAGACACCGGCGTGGTCCTCTGCCGGTGGCCCGTCGCCCCTATCCATTGGCTTTTGCACTCGCTTTCGCCGAGATCCGGTCGACGAATTTGACGAGGTCGCCATAGGTGATCAAGTCCACACCGAGCAAATCCTCGTCGTCGATCTCCAGATTTAAATTTCGCTCAAGCCCTCTGATGATCATCAGGAAGCGCCGCGAGTCGATCAAGAGATCGGCGTAAAGCTCGGCGCTCGCTTGCGGGGGGGTCTGCGCATCGAAGCGGGGCAGCACCTCGGCGATCACCGCGGCAAGTGTGGTTGCCTCGCCACTCGCGGGGCGCGGCCTGGCGGCTTGAGCCGGGGCGCCGGTCTGCCCGGGGCGCTTTTGCCCCCGGAATTTCCTGGTATCGTGCTCCATAGCCCGCCTCCCCAACCTTCACAAAATTAAGCCAACCCGAAAACCCAACGCTCTAGGAAGCGAGGTCTATCTCCGCAGTTTCAAGATCGGCGAGGTCGAGGTCGCGCAGCAACTGATCGCGCCCTTTGCCCTCGATGGTGCTGAGATTGATGATCGGCCTGAGCTTGCCCGAAGTCTCACGGTGAATGGCGGACACTTGCTGGGCGATCACCCTGATCGGATCGCCGACGATATCGCGCAAGCCTTTGAGCGCGGCATCGAGCGCGATGGGCGCCGAGCGCGCCGGGCGATATTGCAACACGAACAGCCCACGCTCGAGACAGACCAGGCGATATTGCGCCGGTCCCAACGTCTCCTTGAGGCAGCCGAGAATGGCAAATGGCTCGATGCGTTGACCCGCGGCGTCGCACACCGTGTCGGTGACCTTGCCGCGCAACTCCTCGATCGACCCGTAACAGGTCGCTGAATAGGTCGCCGGCTCCGACATGATGGCGAGATCGCCGATGTCGTAGCGGAGCAAGGGCGTGGTGTCGTTGAACAGATCGGAGACGATGACGCGGGCAAGCTCGCCAGGTTTGGAGGGTCCGTCGGTGCCGAGGCTCTGGCCCTGAAACACCAGCCGGTCGGTTTCCAGCGTGAAGGGCCCGTCGGGTGTCGTCTGCCAGCCCATGAAGCCGAATTCCACGCTGGCATAGGCCTCGCGCGGATCGAAGCCGAACGCGCGCCGGATCGCTTCGCGGCCGTCCGGCGTGAGCATCTCCGAGGTCGTCCAGATCCGCTTCACCGAGGGGAGGGGATGCGCCGACCCCATCCACTCGGCCAGCCTGACGATGGAGCTCGCATATCCGATCAGCGTCGCCGGGCTTTTGCCGGCGAGATCGCCGTAGATGAGCTCCGGCGATTTCAGCGCATCGGTCAGCGTGGAGTAAGAGCGCTCGGTCCGGGTGGACACGTCCTTGGTGCCTGACGTACCCACCACGCGCACCTGCTTGTCGCGCCTGAACCTCTCGGGAAAAAGAAACTCAAGCGTGGTCGGCGAGGCTTCGCCCGCTTCGAGATGCGGCCTGCGGAATCGCCAGCTTCTGAACGAGGCGACTTTCTCGTCGATGAAGATGACGAGCGGGATTCCCGTGCTGCCACTGGTTTGCTTGCGTACCAAGGGCGCCGAGGCGTAGGCCGCGCTCACCCGTTCCTCGACGGGAACCTCCTCGAAATCGGTTCTGCTGACCACGGGCAGCAGCGAGTACCATTCGATGAAGTCTTGGAGATCGAGCGGCGGCTCGCCGTAGGGCCGGTAGAGGTCGGCGTAGAATTTCACATTCGCGATGGCTGAGACGACTCGCTCGCGCAGCAATGCCAGCGGCGGAGGCATGCATGCGTTGGGCGGCCGCAGATCCATTTCCGCGACCGCCCAATCCAATGCGGCCTCAAGCAAACGAGTCAAGGGCCACCTACATCAGGAACTCGAAGCCGAACGGAAATTCGGCCAACTCTTCGCTATTGGGCCATGACCTTCGCGGTCTTCTTCGCGGCGGCCTGTGCCGTCATGCGTGTGCCGGCCTGGCGTTCGCCAGCGGCGGCCTTGGCTGACTTTGTCGCGGCCTTGGTCGCGGACTGCTTGGTGACGCGCGCAGCGTCGGCGGATCTCTTGGTGGCGAGGTCGCCTTGCGCCTTCACGGTGGCTGCCTTGCGTGCCGACTTGCCGGCGGCCGGAGTGTGCAGCGCCTTTTGTGCGCCTTGCTTGGCGACCGAGCGCGTTCCGGCCTGCTCGGTGGCGGCGCGCACGTCTGATCCCGGCATGACATTGGCGGCAAGCACGGCGACCGCGCCGAGCGCGCCCAGACGCAGGATATTTCGCCGATTCTGAGCCATTTGCTTGGTGGATTTCTCCGCTCGCAGTTCCTTCGATTCTTTTCTAGAGCTCATGCTTATTACTCCGGTTGGAGATCAGACAGGTTGACTAAATCCCTTCGAGGCTTCGTTTTTGAGCCTGTAGCCGAGAGTAACAGACTCTCGAACACCGGCCAAGTTACGATGCATTAAGCCAATACCGCACTGCGAAAAGATTATCCCCATTTCACGAAGTCTCAGGGCCATATCAGCTAGCAACAATACTTGTCCCCTTCGTGACACGTGGCTGGGAAGGGGCTCAAACCCGTGGATTTCCGCTCCGGCGCCGCGTCTGGTCGAGCAATTTCGTGAGCCCGTACACGGCCTCTATGCTTGGCGCCGGGGTGTCGGTCAGCCGCGCCATCTCCAAAACGGCTCCCGTCAGCGCCTCGATCTCCAAGGGGCGCCCGCTCTCAAGGTCCTGCAACATCGAGGTCTTGTGCGCGCCGACGGATTCGGCGCTTTCCAGCCGCTGCTCCAGCGTCTGTGGGAAGGAGATGCCGAGCTTGGCGGCGATTTCCCGCGCTTCCTGCATCATCTTGAGCACAAGGGCGCGTGTCTCGGGAAAGCGCAAGATCTCGATCATCGTCGCGCTGCTGATCGCGCTGATCGGATTGACTGCCAGATTGCCCAAAGCCTTCCACCAGATTTCGGTGCGAATGTCGCTGATCGCGCTCGCCTGCAAGCCGGCCTTGACGAATGCCGCCTCGACGGCTCGGACACGGTCGCTCAGCGCGCCGTGGATCTCGCCGATGGGAAGGCGGTTGCTGCCGATATGGCGGACCACGCCGGGCTCAGGCACGTCGGACGCGACGAATACCGCGCAGCCGATGATGCGGTCGGGATGAAATGTGGTGGTCAGCACGCCGCTCGGGTCGAGGCTCATCAGCCGCGTGCCGTCGAGCCTCCCGCCATGTTTCTGGAAATACCACCATGGCATTCCGTTCTGGAGCGTCATCACCATGGTCTTTGGACCGAGCAGCGCAGCCGCGTCAGCCGCCGCCCGCTCGAGCGAATGCGCCTTGACCGCGAGCACGACGAGGTCTTGCGCGCCAGCAAGAGACGCCGTCTCGACAGCGCGCACCCGCGCGGTTGCGACGCTTCCATCCTGCCAATGCAGCTCGATGCCCTTGGCCTTGATGGCGCCGAGCTGCGGGCCGCGGCCGATGACGGTCACGTCCTCGCCGGCAAGAGCGAGCCTTGCGGCGATCAATCCGCCGATGGCCCCGGCGCCGAAAACGCAGATTCGCATTGTGCTTGTTTAGCTTTCGGTCGAGGGCGAGGCTAGGCCGAGAGCGTCGAACCGCCCGAGCCGCGGGCCGCTCCCGCCTCGTCGGATGCGGCGATGCTGGCGGTGAGCCCGCGCAGAAGCGTCTCGATCTCAGGCGAGATGGACGTGAAGCGAATGGCAAATCCGCTGCTGCTGCCCGGCACCGCTCCCGTCACTTTGCCGTAAAGCGTTCCGGGGATTTCTTTGCCGCCGCTGCCGATCAGGCGCATCTTGAGATTGCTCAAATTCGGCACTGACGATTCCAGCCGCGCCTCTGCGCCTTTGCGCGAGACCTTGGTAAGGCCGCCTTTGGCGATCTTGCCGCTCGCCTGATTGGCCTCGAGCACCTCGTAGCGCAGGGGAATCTCATCGGCCAACGGGACGAGCGTCTCCGCCGTATCCGTCAACAGCAGCTTGTGCTTGCCGCCGATGCCTAGCACTTCGAACAGCGTGATGGGGTGCTCGATGCCCTTGGCCTTGACCTCGGTCTGCTTGCCGAGCTTGAGGATCTGACCGACCTCCTGCCGCGTCGCTTCCGAGATCAGAATTTGCCCGCCAATCGTATAGGACTGGATGCGCGAGGTCAGATTCACGTGACTGCCGACCACGCCGTATTTCATCCGCTCGGGCGATCCGATATTGCCCACTACCACCTGGCCGGTATGCACGCCGATGCCCATTTCGATCTCGGGCAGATCCTCCTGCCGGTTTTGCTCGTTGATTCCGGCCATCGCCAATTGCATCGCCACGGCGCAGGCGACCGCCCTTTGCGCGTCGTCCTCCTGCCAGACCGGCGCGCCGAACAGCACGAAGATGGCGTCGCCGATGAACTCGTCGATCGTGCCTTGGTACTGCTTGACCACCGAGACCATGGTCGTGAGG
>JBAUOI010000075.1:0-3291 GCA_049579665.1 Methyloceanibacter sp. | reverse complement strand
GCGGAAGCCCTCTCGCCGACCCAAAGCGCCGTGGCAACGCAGACCGCGGCGAGGGTCAGTGCCGCAACCCAGGTCGTGGGATGGACATTGCGCGGAAGGACGCCCGCAACGCGAAACATGAGGAACCCCCGTCAACCGTCTATTTTGCAGGGGTTAACGCGGGAGGCGGCGGGGGGTTCCAATAGCACCCACGGGTTGGTTCTTAGCTAAGCGCTCCTCCACGAACCCACGAATTCCTTGAAGACGATCCCACGAATTCCAGCTATGAACGAAGTTCAGCTAGACTCTAGGTCGCGGCTCATCCGCATGCTTTTTAATGACGAACTGCACTATGTATCTATCAATCAACTCATTTCGGGGCTTCAAGAATCCCAAGAACATTAAGCTTGCGCCCCTGACTGTCCTTGTGGGTGAAAAATAGTGCGGGGAAAACGAGTTTTCTCGGGCTCGTCCGCTATATCTATTCCTCTATTATAGGTACACCGTCTTTAAGCTTTAATGCAGAACCGTTTAACTTAGGTGCTTATGAGCAAATTGCTCATTATCGAGGTGGGGCTGGGGGACGTGCTAAAAAATTTGGGTTTACTTTACAAGATAAGGTTTCACCCCGGCAACGCTACTATTATCGGCCAGATGAACCGGATCAGCTGCCTCAGGAGACAGTGAATCTCGCCGTGCGCGGCGAGCCACCTCGTTCCTAAAGGAGTGGTGGCGGTGCGCGCGGCCGGTGTAACGGACCACCCCGGGCCGGCTGTGTCCTACGCCTCGGTTGGAAAGCCGAGGTCTGTCTCTGCCGGCGGCTTCTTTAGTCGTCCCGCGGAAGATTCGATAAGACGGGAAGTGGCCGGTAGCAGACCCGCGCGCGGGGCGCCCATAAGGACGCCTTGAGCTCGAGCAGGATCGCGCCCTTCGGGCGCTCCGCGCATCCCTCGGATCAATTCCGAGGGCAAGCCTTCATGCCTCGCGGCCACGCGCCGGCGAGAAATTTTGGCTGCCCACCGTCCCGCTTGCGTCACCCCGGCGAAAGCCGGGGTCCAGGGGCCGCGCGCTCTGAAGCTGTTGCCCTGGATTCCGGCTTTGCGCCGGAATGACGGAGGCGAAGAGGCGAGAGCAAGTTCCAACCCTCTCCCCAGGGGGAGAGGAGTCGGCAATGACGAGGAGGAGAGGTGGGGCCGCGCCGCTCGGCGGGTGAGGGGGCTGTGCCGGTTGTTTTTCCGACGCGGCTTCGCGGCTTACCCCTCACCGCTCGCGTGAGACGCGAGCGTGCTCGCCCACAAGGGGAGAGCGAGAGCCCGTCGCATCGCCACGAAAAAACACCAGCGCCGGCGCGATGCTGACACGAATGGGGCGGCAAGATGGAACCTTGGCGGCGCTTGTCCGGTTCAGCATTGGGGACAGTCCAAGTTTGCGTCAGAGAACGTTTGCGTCAGGAGGGAGTCATGCGTCTGTTCAGGAATAAGGGAACCATCATTGCCGAGGGCTTGAAGATTGTCGGCAGCGTCACGGCCGAGGGCCTGGTCGAGGTCAACGGCCATATCGAGGGGGATCTGCATTGCACCTCCCTCGTCATCTCGCCGAAGGCGTCGATCTCCGGCGGGGTCGAGGCGGATCGCGTGGTCGTCAACGGGCGGGTCGAGGGCCCCATCCGCGGCGGCGAGGTCTTGTTGAAGAGCCGCGCGCATGTCACGGGCGACATTCAGCATCAGTCGCTCGCCATCGAGTCCGGCGCTTATTTCGACGGGCGCTCGGTGCGCTCGGCGACGTCGAATGTGACGAAGCAGGCGGAAAAGGGGGAGAGGCCGGAGCGGCTTTCCGTGCGCTTGCGGCGGGAGACCGCGCCGAACGGGCGTGAGCCTGCTTCGGTGTCTGCCGCTTAAGCGCCGCATTGCTCAAGGGACCGGCAGAGAGGGAGTGCCGGTCCTTTTTCTTGGCCCACGTCCGGCCGGGCGCGCAGGCGAATTCGCAAGCTCTCACAAGCTCTTATGCCCTGGCTGATTCCGGCTTGACGGCGAGACGGCTCCCCTGCATGTGAAGTCGTAGCGTCAACGGGCTGCGATGACGGGGAAAAGTCTTCGAGTTGCGCGTCTCCAATCGGACCATCTGGATGTTGTGGTTCCAGGGCTTTGCCGCTGCGCCGCCTTTGGTGCAGGCCTGCTTGGAGTCGTGGCGGCGGCACAATCCGGGCTGGCGGATCCTCGCCCTCGATCGCACCAGCCTCACCGAATGGATCGATCTGAAGCAGGCGATCGACCCCGAGCGCAGCGATCTGGACATGCGCAAGCTCGCCAATGCGCGCGGCTTTGCCTGCTCCGCCGGCATGGCGGTGTCTGGGCCGACGCGACCTCGTTCTGCCTGCGCCCGCTCGACGATTGGCTTGACGCGTCCTACCCCGCCGGCTTCTTCGCCTTCCGCAATCCGGCGAAGGACCGCATGATGGCCAACTGGTTCATCGCCGCCGAGCCTGACAACAAACTGCTCGTGGCCCTTCACCAGGCGCTTCTGGACTTCATGAACCGTCGGGTTTTCTCAAACCAGAACACTGCCTTCGGACGCTACGTCGTCGGCAAACTCTCACCGATCTTGAACAAGACGATGTGGCGCACGACGCTATGGCTTAACCCGGTATTGCAGGCCGTGCTGCGTGCCTATCCGAATTATGTCTTCCATTACATATTTCACCAGCTGATCCTCACCCGGCCTGATCTGCGCGCGCTATGGGAGCAAGTGCCGGTGATCGAGGCGCGGCCGCTGCACACGTTGCAGAAATATGCCGGCCAGCCAGACAAACTCGCGGACGCGCTCTCCGAGCTCGAGCACAGCGATTGGCCGGTGCAGAAGCTCAATTGGCGGGTCGATCTCGCGACGCCCTATTGGAGCGCCGTGATGCGGCACCTGGCCGACACATTGCCGCGAGAAGATCTTGGCCACAGCGCGCAGCTGGTCGATGGGCCGAGTCGCTGAGGCAGCGGTGCCTCGCGAATTTATCCCCGCGCTGCAAATCCCTGATACGATTCATCGATCAGTGAACTCAGGCTTCGTCCTCGTCAGGCGGCGGATCGACAAACGAAAGCCGGATGGCAAGCGGTCCGACTCCGCATCTCGGGCAGTCCATGGGCGGAATGTTTGCGAGCTTATAATCGGCGCCGGCGCCCTCGATCAGCGCATCGAGATTGAAGGTGAAGAGGTGCCGGCAGGCTTCATTCTCGCAAAGCGCGTTGATCTCCATGTTGCGCGCCTTGACTGCGCCAAGCGTCCAATCGCTCATGATCTCCCCCTAAGATCTCCCCCTAA
>JBAUOI010000074.1:0-5200 GCA_049579665.1 Methyloceanibacter sp. | reverse complement strand
GATCCCTGCTCCTCCCCCACGTGAGTGCCTTCGCCCGTGCCCATTTTCGCCGAACCGTCGGAATTCGCGTCGTCATCGCCCGGCGTGTAATCGTCACCCGCCGCGCTGTCATCGCCCGCCGCGTCATCGTCGGCCGCGACGACAATGCGATGCTGCTTGGCGATCGCGTCATGCTGCTCGCTCGCTACGGCGGCGTATCCCGCCACACCGAAGATCAGCGCCCCTACTGAAGCAGTCAGTACCCACTTTGTTTTGGTCATTTGGTCATCTCCTACCTAGGACGGCCCATTTAGACGCAACACTTGGATTGGCGCGGGGCGGCGATGCGAGGCAAAAAGACGCGGACCAAGCTCTCGCCCGATCCGCGTCTTTGGAACCGCAAAAACGCCGCTAAACAGAAGCGGCGCCTTCAAAAATCAGCTTACGAATTATCGCAAACGACCTTCAGGTCGATATTGGCCTCGTCCATACTCGGATAGGCCTGCTTGCCGACCTGCATGCCGAGCTCGTCTTCGCTCACCATCTTCTGCTCGACGACGCGGCAATGCTGGTTCTTGTCCTTGATGATGACGAACTGGCTGCCATCTGCGGCGAAAGCGATACCGGCAAAGCCGAACACGATAGCGGCGGTAAGAGCATATTTCATTTGTGGGAACTCCTCCTGGTTGGAGCTGGGGAATTATCCACAAACGTTCTAAAACATGCTGAATCCAAATCCCGCAACTTGCGGAGAACTTGTGGGAGATTCACCGCCGCGCCCCTAGGAGACCGCGACTTCCTCCTTTACCTCGTCGGTGAAGACCTCAAATCCCGCGAGCGTGTGCGGGCCAAACGAGGTGGTGATGGCGACATCGGTGGCATCGCGCCCGCGCGCAATCAGGATGCGGCCGATGCGCGGAATATTGTGGCGCGCATCGAACGTGTACCAATTGCCGTCGAGAAACACCTCGAACCAGGCGCTGAAATCCATCGGACAGGGATCGACCGGCACGCCGATATCGCCGAGATAGCCGGTGCAATAGCGCGCCGGGATGTTCATGCAGCGACAAAGGGTGATGGCGAGATGAGCGAAGTCGCGGCACACCCCCCGCTTCTCGATATAGGTGTCATAGGCGGTGCGGCCGACATGGGCATGCTCGTAGCCGAACGTGACATGCTCGTTGACGAAATCGCAGATCGCCTGCACCAGCCCCCATCCTTTACGCACCTTGCCGAATCTCGACCAGGCGATGTCCGACAGGCGGTCGGTCTCGCAATAGCGGCTGCCAAGTAGATAAACCAGCGTGTCGACGGGCAGCGTATCGAGCGAGAGCTGTGGCGCGAGCGGCGCCACGGCATCCGGCTCGCCGCTGTCGTTGATGAGGAAATCCGATGAGAGCGTCAGCCGCCCCTGCGGCGCGCGGATCACGTGGCAAATATTGCCGAAGCCGTCGATATATTGGGTGACCGGCACGAAGGGATGCACCGTCAACTTGTCCTCGGTGATTAGGTCGAAGCGCCGCTCCGGGCGGACGCTCAAGGTGAGGATCATCGGCGTCGGCTGTAGGCAGTCGTACGCGATTTTGTAACCTGCACGAACTTTCATCACATCCCGCCCAGTTAATGAGCCGCGCTGCCCCGCCGATCGAGGAAATGCCCCCAACTGCAAATGGCTGAGTGCCTGTTCTCGATGCTCGGTTTTGCGATTAGCCTATCCAGCAACACTCGTGCCAGACGAACGTGCTAAACCGCTGCAAGTTCGCCGCTGAGAGCTTTTTTGATGAGCGCGCGCGTCTCGGCGATGCCGTAAAGCTCGACGAAGGAGCCGAAGCGGGGACCCTGCGTCTGGCCGAGCAGCACCTCGTAAAGCGCCGCGAACCAAGCGCGCAACGGCTCGAAGCCATGCTCCTTGCCGACGGCATAAACCTCCGCCTGGATCTCCTCGGCGAGCACGGCCTTCGGCAGCTTGGCGAGGCGCGCGTCGAGATCGAGCAGCGCCGCCCGCTCCTTGTCGGAGGGCGGGCGATAGAGCTTCGCCGGCTTCACGAAGTCATGGAAGTAGCGGATGGCGTAGCCGACCAGCTGATCGAGCAGCGGATGCGCTTCCGGTGTGGCGTCGGGTGCGTAGCGCCGAATAAAACCCCACAGCACGTCTTTGTCCTCGGAGTTCGAGGCGCTCGCCAGATTGAGCAAGAGCGCGAAGCTGATGGGAAGCTCGGCCTGCGGCGGCTCGCCCTGATGGATGTGCCAGACCGGGTTCATCAGCCGCGCCGCCGGCTCTTCCTTCGGAAAAGCGGCGAGATGCCCGACATATTCGTCGACCGCGCGCGGGATCACGTCGAAATAGAGCCGCTTCGCCTTGCGCGGGCTCTGGAACATATACAGCGAAAGACTCTCGGGACTTGCGTAGGTCAGCCACTCCTCGATGGTCAGCCCGTTGCCGCGCGACTTGGAGATCTTCTCGCCCTTCTCGTCGAGAAAGAGCTCGTAGTTGAAACCCTCCGGCTGCTGCGCGCCGAGAATGCGGCAAATGTGCCCCGAGAGACGCACCGAATCGATCAGGTCCTTGCCCGCCATCTCGTAGTCGACGCCGAGCGCCGCCCAGCGCATCGCCCAATCCGCCTTCCATTGCAGCTTGCAATGGCCGCGCGTGACGGGAACCTGCGTCAGTCGCCCGGTGTCGGGGTCCTTGTAGACGATCGAGCCCGACACGGTGTCGCGATCGACGATCGGCACTTGCAGCACCTGTCCCGTATTCGGCGAGATCGGCAAGAAAGGACTGTAAGTCGCGCGGCGTTCGGGGCCCAGCGTCGGCAGGATCACGTCCCTGATCGCCTCGTAATGCGTGAGCACCTTGAGCAGCGTCTTGTCGAAACGCCCGCTCGTGTAGCACTCGGTCGCCGACAGGAATTCGTAATCGAAGCCGAACGTGTCGAGAAACGCCTTCAGCCGCGCATTGTTATGATGGCCGAAGCTTGCATGGTCGCCGAACGGGTCGGGCACCTGGGTCAGCGGCTTGCCAAGATGCTCGGCCAGCATCTGCTTGTTGGGGACGTTGTCGGGCACCTTGCGGAGGCCATCCATGTCGTCGGAGAAGCAGATCAGCCGGGTCGCGATCTTGTCCTCGGTGAGCACACGGAAGGCGTGACGCACCATGGTGGTGCGCGCGACCTCGCCAAACGTACCGATATGCGGCAGCCCCGAGGGTCCGTAGCCCGTCTCGAAGATGATGGCGCCGGTCGGCTTGGGGATGCGCTTCAGCCGGCTCAGGACTTTCCGCGCCTCCTCGAACGGCCACGCCTTGCTGACATGCGCGTGCGCCAAAAGTTCGGAGTCCACCTCGATCTTGGGCGCGAGCTTAGGCTTCGGCTTGGTGGCCAGGGCGGCATGCGCATCCTTCGCGTGCGACATGCTCGCTTCGAGTTGCGGCTCGGCCTGACGGCGCGGAGCACGACGAGGCGTCTTGGTACTGGGCGGGCGGGCCATGGCCGGAGATGCAGGTGTTTGAATGACGGCTCTCGATTGTCGCCCGACAAATTTCACAAATTGCTACCTAGCGCCAGTCTTTCCGGGAGCAATCCCTCCCCCTAAAAAGGGAGGAGGGATTGGAGGGCTTGCCCGCATGGGCGCAATTGCCTACGGTCGCGCCGCTTTTGGGCCTCAGCGCAATCACAGGGGGATCCACATGACCGAGCCGTTGAACCATCACGCCGCGCTTATCTATGTGATGGTCACCATGTCGGCCGTGGACCGCACCATGACCGACGCCGAGCTTGCCCGCATCGGCGAGATCGTCTCCCACCTGCCGATCTTCCGCGATTTCGACCAAGAGAACCTGGTCAAGACGGCCGAGGGCTGCGGCGAGATTCTGAGCGCCGATGGCGGGCTCGACCATGTGCTCCTGCTGATCCGCAGCAATCTGCCGAAGAAGCTGCGCGAGACGGCCTATGCCGTGGCGCTTGAAGTCGCCGCCGCGGACCTCAACGTGAGGCCCGAGGAGACGCGCTTTCTCGAGATGCTGCGCGACAGCCTTGAGCTCGACCAGCTCACCACCACCGGGATCGAGCGCGGCATCAGGGCGCGCAATATGGTGCTCTAGCCCGATCGCTGGCGCACGTCGCGACCGTGCTCGGTCTTTTCCCATTCGAAGCGCGCGGTGACGAATTGCCAGAGCGCCCGATAGGCCGCCGCCGAGATCAGCAGCCAATAAATCGGCATCAAGGGAATCTGCGCGAGCAGTTTGGTGTATCCGCGCCGGCGTAGCGCCAACAGCCCGAGCGCCATCGAAGCAAGATAACCTACCGAAAGATCGAAACAGGCGATCAGCCAGAACGGCCAGCCGAACGGGCTCTCCGGCAGCTCGAGCAAGCCCCGCGTGGCGAGATCGAAGGCGGCCAGCGCGTAGAACCAGGGGTGCACCAGCGCCGACAGCACGGTGCCCGCGATCATGATCTGGAAGGCGAGGAAGCCGCGCGGACCAAGCTCCCGCCATAGCGCTTTGGGATCGCGCATATGCACGAGCCAGGTCTGCACATAGCCTTTGAGCCAGCGCGTGCGCTGACGCAGCCAGCTCATAAAGGCGGAAGGCGCTTCTTCGTAGGTCGTCGACCGCAACATCCGGCAGCGATAGCCGTTGCGCGCGAGCCTGATACCGAGATCGGCATCCTCGGTGACGTTGAAGGGGTCCCAGGCCATCAGCCATCTCAGCGCCGAGGCGCGGAAATGATTGGACGTCCCGCCGAGCGGTATAGGCAGGGCGAGCCGGTCGAGCGCGGGCAACAGCCCGTCGAACAGTGCGCAATATTCCACGGTGAATTGACGGCTGAGAAAACTGTCTAAGGGGTTATAGACACCAAGCCTCGCCTGCACCGCGGCAAGATTGGGAGGACCCGAGCGGAAGGCGTTGAGCGCCTGGCGGAGCTGGCCGGGCTCGGGGCGGTCCTCGGCATCGTAGATCGCGATATAATCGCCGCGCGCGAGCGGCAGCGCGTAGTTGAGCGCCTTCGGCTTGGTGCGCGGCGGAAGCTCCGGCACGACGACAAGCTCGAACATGCCGGGAAGCCGGAGCGCGCGCGCCGCAACGATCGTCGCGTCGTCGCTAGCCTCCAGAATAATCTTGATGTCGAGCTTCGCCGCCGGATAGTCGAGCCGCGACAGCGCCCTGACAAGCTGGGGCAGCATATGCGCCTCACGATAAAGCGGCACCAGCAGCGTGTAGGTT
>JBAUOI010000073.1:0-15564 GCA_049579665.1 Methyloceanibacter sp. | reverse complement strand
CTGCTATCTGATCAAGTCGATCGCCCGCCCCAAGGCGCGCCGGCTCGGCGCGCGCCAGCTCGCGCGCGACGGCGTCGTCGACGAGGCCTTTGCCGACATGTTGGCGGAGACCGGCACGCCGACAATTCTGCTCGGCCGCGGCGACCATGCGGCGTTTGTGGCTTGCCCCGCTGAGGGGCGACCCTGCGGTGCCGAGATCGAATAAGCCAACCAAGCGTTCAGAATTCGTCGTCATGCTCTCGCACTTCGCCCGCCAAGCGGGTTAGAACGTCGAGGCTGAACAGCGCGAGCCCGTCATATGCCTGAAAGCATCCTGTTTCTGACCGGACATCTGGCGCGGCCGCGGCTCGAGGCCGTGCTGACCGGCATGGACGCGGGCTTCGACTGGAAGGTGCTGGATATCGGCGTCAAGGTCGCGGCGCTGATGACCGAGGACATCATCGCGCGCCGGCTGCCGCGCCCGGTGGAGGCGGACAAGGTCATGCTGCCCGGCCGCTGCCGCGCCGATCTCGACCGCCTGAGCGAGAGCTTCGGCGTGCCCTTCCTGCGCGGTCCCGACGAGGTGAAGGACATCCCCGCCTTCTTCGGCCGCGCGCGCAAGGCCTCCGACATGACCAAATACGATATCCAGATCTTCGCCGAGATCATCGATGCCTCGACCATGTCGATCGAGGCCATCCTGGAACGCGCCGAGGACTATTCGCACAAGGGCGCCAACGTGATCGATCTCGGCTGCCTTCCTGATACGCCCTTTCCGCATCTGGAGGAGGCGGTGCGCGCGTTGAAGGACCACGGCTACACATCGAGCGTCGATTCCGCCGATGCCGATGAGCTGTTGCGCGGCGGCAAAGCCGGCGCCGATTTCCTGCTGAGCCTCAACGAGTCGACGCTGCATATCGCCGACCAGGTCGCCTCGACCCCGGTGCTGATCCCCAAGGACCACGGCGACATGGACTCGCTCTATCGCGCCATGGATGCGCTCGACGCCAAGGGGCTGAGCTATTTCGCCGATCCCGTGCTCGATCCGATCAATTTCGGCTTCATGCAATCGCTCGAGCGTTATGCGCAAGTGAGGCGCGAGCGTCCCGAGGCTGAGATGCTGATGGGGACCGGCAATCTCACCGAGCTGACCGATGCCGACACCACCGGAACCACGGCGATGCTGCTCGGCATCGCCTCCGAGCTGCGCATCAGGAACGTGCTCGTGGTGCAGGTCAGTCCGCATACGCGCCGGACGTATGAAGAACATGACATGGCGCGGCGCATGATGTTCGCCTCGCGCGCCGACAACGAGCTGCCGAAGGGTTATGCCGACGGCCTGCTATGTCTCCACGACAAGCGCCCATTCCCGCAAAGCCCCGAGGAGATCGGCGAGGTCGCGCGCGAGGTGCGCGACAAGAATTTCCGCATCGAGATCGCCGAGGACGGCATCCATGTCTATAACCGCGACGGCCATCACGTCGCGCAGGATGCCTTCGCCCTTTACGACAAGCTTGGCGTGGACAGCGACGGGCCGCATGCGTTCTATCTCGGGGCTGAGCTGGCGCGCGCCGAGATCGCCTGGCGGTTGGCCAAGCGCTATTCGCAGGATGAGCCGCTCGATTGGGGCGTGGCCGCCGACGCGCCGGCCGACGACAAGACGCGACTGAAAGCCGCCGGCCACACGCTGGTCGCCAAGAAGAAACGCGAAGCCTCCTGAGCGCCACGAGCCTTGCCGCCATGCCCATGATCCGCGAATGCATCGTCACCACCCTCAGCGAGGAGGGGAAGGTGCATATCGCCCCGCTCGGGCTGATCGTCGAGGAGGGCGGCTACATCATCGCGCCGTTCCGCCCCTCGACCACGCTCGACAATCTCCGGGCCACGCCTTACGCGGTCGCCAATTTCACCGACGATGTGCTCGTTTTCGCCGGCTGTCTGACCGGCCGGAAGGATTGGCCGACGCGGCCCTCCACCCATGTGCCCGGTGCCGTGCTCGAAGGCGCGTTGGCGCATGTCGAGCTTGCCGTCGATCATGTGCAGGAAGACGAGCAGAGGCCGCGCTTCCATTGCCGCGTCGTGCACGAGGCGAGCCACGCGCCGTTCAAGGGCTTCAATCGCGCGCAAGCCGCGGTGATCGAGGCGGCGATCCTCGCCAGCCGTCTGCATATGCTGCCACGCGAGAAGATCGAGCGTGAGCTCGGCTATTTGCAGATCGCCGTGGAGAAGACGGCCGGCCCGCGCGAGCACGAAGCCTGGCGGCTTCTGGTCGAGAAGATCGAGGATCATTACAAGCACGCCCCGCCGCCTTCCGGCTGAAGCCTGCCTCGCCGACACCCACCCAACCGAACAGCTTAAGGAGCGAGGGCCATGAGCCCCATCAAGCACGTGACCGGTACAGCTTTTGTCGTGGCCGAGTTCCGCGCGCGCGAAAATGACGAACCGCATCCGCTCTATGTCGATCGGATTGTTCCCATTTTTCTCGATGAGCGGACGAAGCAGGCGGCGGACGCGATTTCGGCGGACTTCGCCCCGGCGGAGATGAACGTCAGGCTCAGGACGCGCTACCTCGACGACAGGCTCGACCAGCAGCTCGCCGACGGCTGTCGCCAGGTCGTCATCCTGGGCGCGGGCCTGGACACAAGGTCGGCGCGCAAACGAATGCCCGGCGTCGCCTATTTCGAGATCGACGACCCGAGCACAATGGAGTTCAAGCAGCAGCGGCTTGCCGAACGTGGCGTCGATGCGCCCACCAATTTCATCGCCGGCAACTATGTTACGTCGGGCGTGCTGCCGCTGCTCGAGGCCAATGGCTTCAATCGCCACCTCCCGTCCTTTTTCATTTGGGAGGGCAATACGATGTATCTGACCGAGGCCGATGCGCTAAAGGTCTTGCGCGACCTCAGGGCGGGTGTGCGCCGGTTCAGCATCGCTTTCGATTACATGGACCAGGCGGTGGTCGCGAAGACGACCGGCGAGGCGGGGACCACGATCTTCGTGGAGCGCTTCGCCGCCATGGGCGCGCCTTGGCACTACGGCATTGACGATATCGGGGCACTCGCCGCCGAGACCGGCCTGACCGTCGCCGACGCCACCACCGTCGCCGATCTGCACCGCAAATTCCGGCCCGAACGGCCGCTCGAGTCGATCGTCTACGAGCATTACAGCCTGTGCACGCTGAAGCCGTGACGGGCTCAGGAAAGGCATTTGCGGTCAAGGCCCGCCACCGACTACCCTGGGCATGCGTGCCGCTACTCCCGCGCGCCTTCTTGGAGGAGGCTGCGACGATGACCAAACCGCTCCGTCTTCGCGACGTATGGTGTTGTCTTGCGCTGCTTGTTCCCGGCGCTTCCGGCGCGCTCGCCGCGACCACCGACGCGACCGAAGGCAAGGCGCTGCTGGAGAAGAATTGCGGCCGCTGTCATGCCCTCGCAGCGACAGGCACGAGCCCGCTGCCGCAAGCCCCGCCGTTGCGCGAGGTCTATCTCAAATATCCCATCGACCAGCTGGAGGAGGGATTCGCCGAGGGCATGGGCTCGCGCCATCGTGACATGCCGCAGATCCAATTCTCCGACGACCAGGTCGTGGCGATCCTCAATTATCTCGGCAGCATCACCGGCGTCGATCCCGGGAGCCGGGCCCCCGCCAAAATTCCCGGCGAGACGCCGCCATAAGCATGGCGGCTCGGCCGGCTTCACCCTGAGACGCGCGCGCCATGCAGCTACAATCGATCGATTGGCTTGTGGTGGCGGTCTACGCCGTCGTCACCCTCATCGTCGGTCTCATCTACACGAAGCGTGCGGGCCGCAACCTCGAGCAATATTTCCTATCCGGCCGCAAGCTGCCGTGGTGGCTGCTCGGCACCTCCATGGTGGCGACCACCTTTTCGACCGACACGCCAAATCTCGTGACGGACTTGGTGCGGACCGGCGGCGTCAGCATGAATTGGCTGTGGTGGTCCTTTCTCATCACCGGGATGTTGACGGTGTTCTTCTACGCCAAGCTCTGGCGCCGGTCGGGCGCGTTGACCGACATGAATTTCTACGAGCTGCGTTATTCAGGCGCGCCGGCCGCCTTCCTGCGCTGCTTCCGCGCGATCTATCTCGGCGTCTTCTTCAATGTCATGATCATGGCGACCGTCACGCTCGCCGCGATCAAAATTGCCGGCGTGTTGCTCGGTCTCGACGCATACAAGACAGTGGTGCTCGCGGCGCTTGTCACCGCGGTGTACTCGACCACTGCTGGGTTATGGGGCGTTGTGGTCACCGACCTGTTTCTCTTCATTCTGGCGATGACCGGCTCGATCGCGGCCGCCTACTACGCCGTCACCCAGCCGAGCGTCGGCGGACTCTCGGGGTTGTTTTCCAATCCTCTGGTTAAGGACAAGCTCTCGCTGCTTCCCGATTTCTCCGACCGAGCCGCCGTGATCGCGGTGCTGATCGTGCCTCTCGCCGTGCAGTGGTGGAGCACGTGGTATCCAGGCTCCGAGCCCGGCGGCGGAGGCTATATGGCGCAGCGCATGCTGGCCGCGCGCAACGAGAAGCAGGCCATGGCCGCGACGCTATGGTTCAACATCGCCCACTACGCGGTACGGCCTTGGCCGTGGATCCTGGTCGCGCTCGCCTCGCTGATCGTCTATCCGGAGCTCGCCGACATCCGGGCACGGCTTCCCTATGTCGATCCCTCGATCGTCGGCCACGATCTTGCTTATCCTGCCATGCTCGTGTTCGTGCCGCACGGGCTGCTCGGGTTGGTCGTGGCGTCGCTTGCCGCCGCCTATATGTCAACGATCAGCACCCACCTCAATTGGGGCGCCTCCTACATAGTCGACGACGTCTATCGCCGCTTCATCCGGCCCGATGCCTCGCAATCGCATTATGTGAACGTTGGCCGGGCCGTGACCTTCGCCTTGATGATCCTCGCCGCGCTCGTCGCGCTCTGGCTCGACCACGCCATGCAGGCGTTTCAGATCCTGTTGCAAATCGGCGCCGGCACGGGCCTCATTTTCCTGTTGCGCTGGTACTGGTGGCGCATCAATGCCTGGGGCGAGATCGCGGCGATGGTGATCTCATTCGTGATCGCGGTGTATTTGCATTTCGGCCATGCGCGGTTCGGCTTTACGCCGCTCGATCCGACTGCCGCGCTGGTGCTCGGCGTCGTCGTCACGACCGTCGGCTGGTTGGCGGTGACGCTGCTAACGCCGCCAACCGATCGCGCCGTGCTTCAGTCTTTCTATGACCGCATCCGCCCTTATCCCGCGGGGTGGCGTCGCGCGGTCGATACCAGCGGCAGGAAAGAGACCGGCGAGGATCTCGCTGCGGGGTTTCTCGCCTGGTTCTTGGGCTGCATCGCCGTCTACGCGACGCTGTTTGCAACGGGATATTTGCTCTATGGCCGCCTGGAGATCGGCCTTCTCTGCGCGGCCATCGCCATCGCATCCGCCTACGGCTTGAAGCGGGTTATTCCCAAAGTGGGCTTCTTGACAGGCTGAGCTTCGAAGCGAGTCTACGTGCCTCACGACCCCATCTGTTGTATAGTTAAGCCGGCGGGGGGGGGACCCAGCGCTCGCCTAAGAGCGCGCACCCAACTCAACGACGGAGGCCCACCCATGAAAGTCAAAGACGTAATGCACAAGGGCGTCGACTGGGTCAGCCCGGACACTCCTGTCACCGAGATTGCAAAGCTGATGCGCAAGCATGACATCGGCGCCATCCCGATTGGAGAGAATGATCGCCTCATCGGCATGGTGACCGACCGTGACATCGTCTGCCAAGGTTTGGCGAAGGACGGCTTCAATGCCGCCCGCAGCGACGCGCGCGAGGTGATGACCCCGGGCATCCATTGCTGCCGGGAGGATGACGATCTCGCCAAAGCGGTGCGACACATGGAGCAACTCCAGGTGCGCAGGCTGCCGGTGATCAACAAGAGCAAGCGGATGGTCGGCATTCTCGCTTTGGGCGACATCAGCCGCTCGGCGCCAACCGATCTCCTGTCTGCGTGCGTCAAGAGTGTTTCGGCCCATCACCACTGAGGGTGACGACGAGCGATCTCGAACGACCTAGCCTGACGGCTCCTCGAGGCGCTCGAGGAGCCGTTGGGCTGTGTTGTTGCGGCTAGCGCGGCCCGAGATACGGATTGTTGTAGCGCGCGTCGACGCAACGCTCTCCGTCCCAATAGCGGTACTGGCCGCAGCTCACGGGGCGGGCGGGCACGATGGCAATCACGGGAGGGGTCTCGCCGGGCACCGTGACGTCGACATCGACATCCACATCGACATCGGGCAGCACCACATTGGGAGGGCACCCGTAGCGCCGGCAGTATCGCCTCGAATAACCAACCGTCTCGATCATCGCCGGCGTGACGACCGCCGAGGACACCGCCAGGAACGGTGCAGCACCTGCGTCATGGGATGTGACGCCGAGGCAGAGGCCGGCGCCGATAAGGACCGCTAAAGGGGTGAGACCCTGACGCATGCACCTCTCCATCATTCAATTGGCTCCTTCTTGCAGCGTGAAAATTGACCGAACCAAGGCTCGGCTGAACAAAGCTTCGTTGGTCGCGCCCTGGCCTAAGTGTTACAGTTTTACCGCTGCGGCAATGCTGAAACGATCCTGGGGGGTGAGACGTTCTCGTTTCTTGCTAAACAGGAGGTTCAAAATGTCCAACATCTTCGGCTCAGACTCCGGCTCGGCAGTCCCCGGCGGTAACCTCACCAAACCCCTCGTCATCGCCCTCTTGGCGCTGCTTGCCTCGCGCTACATGAGCGGCGGGCAGAAGCAATCGGCGCCCGCGCCAGACCCCTCCAGGACTCAAGGATCCCCTCTGCCGGGCTCGGCGCAAGACGCGGGTCCCGGCAGTGTGCTTGATGGACTTGGCGGCCTGATCGACCAGTTCCAGAAGAAGGGCCTGGGCGACGTGGTCGATTCCTGGGTCAACCGCGGCACCAACAAGAGTGTGGCTCCCGATCAGGTGTCCGGGGCGCTCGGCCGCGATGTTATCGATCAGCTTTCGCTGCGCACCGGCCTCTCGCGCGACCAGGTCGTGAACGAATTGGCCCGCATGCTGCCGAATGTCGTGGATAAGCTGACTCCCGACGGCAGACTGCCGACCCAGCAGGAGATAATGCGGCTAATGTCCTAGCCGCGTTTCGTCCCTAACCGAGTTCAGCCAAGAAAGGGTCCTCCATGGGGATCATTGCCTGGATTGTGTTGGGTCTCATCGCGGGCTTCATCGCCAGCAAGATCTATGTCGGCTCCGGCCAGGGCCTGTTGCTCGACATCGTGCTCGGCATCGTCGGCGCGGTGGTTGGCGGCTATCTCTTCTCCGCACTCGGCTCCACCGGCGTCACCGGCTTCAATATCTGGAGCATGATCGTCGCCATCATCGGCGCCGTCATCGTGCTGTGGCTGTATCACATGATTACCGCCCGCGGATAATTCGGACGAGGAGGTGAGCGCGCGAAAGCGCTCTCCTCTCTTCTCTTTCAGGCTGATACCCGCAGCTCGCGTTCGGCGAGCAGGGCGACGGCGACCGCGGGTGCGCAACTGGCCGCCATGTCGCGCGCGTCCGGCGCGCAGTCGATCAGCTCGGCGAAATCGCAATAGGGGCGGCCGAGCCGCGCTGCGAGGTCCCTGGCGATGAAGCGCCCACAGCCGGCCCCGATCACCGGTGCATCCGTGGCGATCGCTTCACGCGCAAGCACCGTGCGCGCGGCCTCCTCGATCTCCGCGACCTGGCAGTCGGCGAAATGGCGCGCGAGATCGGCGAAGGCGAGCAGGCCCGCCTCGTCCGCGTCACGCCCGAGCATGCGGGCGAGCCGCGCCGCGCTTGCCTCGATGCTCTTGCCGGCAAGATCGGGGGCGGGGTAGGGGTCGGCGTCGTGCGGAAGCTCGCCCACGAGGCGCCAGACATCGGCCATGGTGGCGAAGCGCTCGGCGGCGAGGCGTTGCACACGGCCCTTGAACGGGGCGGTGCGCGCCACCGCCATCACCGGCGTGCGCACCACCCCCGTATAGACCAGTTCGCTCTCGGCAAGCCGTTCGCCGTCTGAATAGCCGCGCACCGCCACGGCTCCATCCTTGAGCGGAACGAGATCGGTCGTCGTCGTTCCGGCATCGACCAGCAAGGCGTCAGGCAGCATCTGCGCGATCAGCTCGGCGCTCGCGTGCCAATTGGCCGACGCCACGTCGAATGCGCGTTCGACCGCGCGGATGCAATCGAGGAGGCCGGACTTCGCGCCATAAAACAGCGCCTCTCCGTCGGTGGCATTCCGCATCAGATCGACCAGATAGGCGACGCCTTCGGCACGGTCCGGGAACACGTCCGACAGCTCGCCGGTCATGGTAACGGCGTGCGCGGCATGTGGCGGGCATAACGGGAGCGCCTGCTGGAGGGCCGCGTCGAACTTGCTCACGTCCTGCCGGAGCGGGCAGGGGATTTGCGCCACATGCTCCGCGCGCCCCCCCACGATACGGGCAAGCTTCAAATTGGCGCCACCCAGATCCCAACCCATCACGCTGGCCATTTTGTCCTCTTCCCACGCTCCGGCCGGGCTTGTCCCGGCCATATCCGCAGTGCATCTAGTTGGGGGCAAGGCGCATGAAAGTCCCGGCTCTGCAAGAGCCTAGACGTGTTGGAGAGGCTGCCATGGGCGAATTCGCGATTATTCCGGCGCTCGATCTCAAGGGCGATGCCGTCGTCCATGCCAAAGCCGGCAGCCGCGCCGACTATCGTCCGATCGAGAGCCCGTTCGGCGCGGCCAACGACCCCTTCGCCATCGCGCGCGGCCTGTTAAGCCAGACCGCCTCGCCGTCGCTCTATGTCGCCGATCTCGACGCCATCGCGGGCGTCGGCAATCATTTCGAGCTGGTCCGCGCGCTGAGCTTGGCGCTTCCCGGCACCACGCTGTGGATCGATGCAGGCTTCTCCGATGTCGCCGATTGCGCCTTCTGGCTGCCGCTCGGGGCCACGCTGGTGATCGGCAGCGAGAGCCTCGCCGGTGTCGACGTTTGGCGCGAGATTCACGCGGCGTTCGGCGAGGGCGTCGTGCTCTCGCTCGATTTCGACGCCGGGGGACGGAAAGGACCCGGCGCGCTGTTCGACGATCCCTTGCTTTGGCCCCAGCGCGTCATCGCCATGAACCTGAGCCGGGTCGGCACCGATCAGGGCCCCGACACGGACGGGATCGAGGCGCTCGTCGGCATGGCGAACGGCCGCGCCATCTTCGCCGCCGGAGGCATCAGGGACGCGCGCGATCTCGCGGCGATAGCCGAGTTGCAGGCGGATGGCGCGCTGCTCGCCACGGCGCTGCATCGCAATGCCGTCACCCAAAGCGAGATCGCCGCCCTCTTGCGAGAGCGGCGATCTTAGGTGAGAGCGCTCACGCGCCCATTCGTCAGAAACCCAGTTTATGGAGCCACCGCCGAATCGGGCCCGGACCACCTGATTTACCGGGTTGCCCCCGACCTGGGGGTTCTCCCTTTCAACCAGCCGCGAACGGGTGGTGAGCGGCGTCCTTCTTCGCCGTGACCTCGGAGGCCTTCGGCTCGCCTTTGACGGCGCGGGCGAGGGCTTCTTTGGTGGCGCGATAGTTGAAGTCCTGGATCTTCTTGTCGTCCTTGGCTTCCCAATGGATGAATACGCCGACCGTGACGTAAAGGTCGTCGGCCTCGTTGGCGGGGATCACACCCTCGGCGACGGAATCGGCCACGGCCTTGGCCACGGCATATTGCGCCGGTCCGAACATCTGCACGGCCTGACGTGCATCTTTGATGGTGACCTTGTTGTAGAGGATCGTTGGGGGCTTACAGAGCAGGTTCGGCGCAATCACCGCAAGCAGGGTGGTGAAGCCGTCCTTGTTGTTGGTCAGCGCATTGCAGAACGCCGTCTCGACGGCGCTGCCGCGCGGTCCGATAAGCAAATCGATATGAGCAACTTCGTTACCGTCGCCGACGAGCGATTCGCCGACACCGACTCCACTGATCTTGGGCATGAAACCCCCTCCCTAATGGGCTGATACTACGTATTGGCTAGCGGGCGCTGACGGGGCTGCCGCCGAACGCACACCGACGAGAGGTGCTTTGGCTAAAGCGTCTCCGTCCGCAACTCCTGGTTAGAGCTCCGCGGGGAGAAGATAAGCCGGGGGCTGAGAGATCGGCAAGTCGATTGTTGACCGCGCGGGGTGGCACTTTTTGGCCTTATTCCGCCCTGTCGAGAGCGATCAGCGTGGCTGCGAACAGTGTCGCCACGGTGAGATCGGCGGAGGTGCCGGGGTTGAGACCGCGCTGCTTCAGCGCAAGGTCGAAAGCGGCGAGCGGCGCCGTCATCGCCTCGGGCGACTGGCACGCGGTGAAGCTTGCCTCGATCGGCCCCGCCTCTTCGCGCACCAAGGTTGCCGTGCGGGTGCCGAATTTCCGCTCGATCAGCGTGTCGGGAAGATGCGCCAGGAAGCCGAGATAGACGCGCGTCACGGCCCAAGACGGCTCATCCCAGCGCTCGTGCGCGTGCGCCAGCCATTTGAGGCCGAGAGTGAAGATATCGGCGAAGCCATGCGTGTAGTTCCAGGCGATGCGATCGCGCGTCTCCGCCGCGCGCATGGCTTCGAGCAGGGTGACGTTCGGCTCCGAGGCGACGTCGTGCGCGGACACATCGCCAAGTCCGCCGGGTTTCGTCTCGCGGATCGCCCGGTAAGCCTCCCGCGCGTCGTCGACGCCGAGCCCTTGCAAGCTACGGCGCAGCCGGCTTTCAAGATCGCGGTCGCCCGGCATGAACGCCGCGTTCGCCAGCGGCGCGGCAAGCAGCACGATGCCGAGATTGGTGTTCTGCCCCACGGCCTTCCGCGTCGCCTCGACCGCGAGTCTGATACGCCGCCCCACCGCAAGCCACGGCTCCCCCATGATGGGTGCCGTGGCTTCCGCGCTCGCCACGAAGTCGTCGACAGTCATGTTGTGGCCGGCGGCGAGGCGATGCACGTTGCCGGGCTTCAGCGCGTCGAGCTCGGCAAGGCAGGCGTCAAGGAAGCCCCGGGAGATTGCCTCGGGCTTGAGCGGCCGTCTCAAGTGCCCTCTTGGCCTTCGCGGCGCGCCGGCGGAAGCGCCGCGTCGAGAAACGCATCGACCAAATGGTCGGAGATGCGGATGTGGCTCACCAGCTGCAGCCCGTTCCAGGCCGGCATCGAATTGACTTCCAGCACGTAGAAGCGGCCGTCAGGCGCCTGGATGATGTCCACCCCGGCATAATCGGCGCCGACGCAATTGGCGGCGCGCCGCGCGAGATCGACCAGATCCTGGCTGGCGATCGCCGGCTTGGCGCGGGCGCCTTGCTTGATATTGGTGATCCAGCTCGATCCGTGCCTGATCATGGAGGCGATGACCCGGCCTTGGCATACGAACAGCCGCCAATCCTGATGGTGCGCTTGCGCCGGCTCGACGAACTCCTGGAGATAATAGACCCCGTTCACCTCCTCGGGCGAGGAAAGATCGGCGAGCGCGCCGATCAGGCGCAATCCCTTACCTTGCGCCCCGAACAGTGGCTTCTGCACCAGCTTCAGCCCCTCGGCGAGCACTGAGGAGGCGATCTGTTCGGCCTCGGCGCGGTTGACGCGGGCGAAGGTGCGCGGCGTCGGAATCCCAGCGCGCTGCAACAAGAAGGTCGTGGTCGATTTATCGACGCAACGCTCGATGGCGCGAGCGTCGTTCCACACCGTGACCCCAAGCTCGCGCAGCGCATGCAGCACGCCGAGATAGAGCGTGACCTCCTCGAACGTGCCGCCCGGAACGAAGCGCACGAACGCGCCCTCGGGCAGGCGGTCGCCAAGGCCAGGGATGGAGAGGCCGGTCGCCGTCTCGGTCGAGAATCCGCAAGAGTTGAGCGGCACGAGCAGGGGCGTGATGCCGCGCCGCTTGAAGGCGCGGCTGAGGCTCCGCCCGTGCCAATCCTTGCCATCGCCGAACATGACAATGGCCGCGTCGCTGGCTCCGTCTGCGCGCATGGGCGTTTAGGCAAAAGAGCGCGACAACACCGCGTCGTCGATGCGTCCGCCCTGGAAGCTTTCGCCGGTCTTGAGCGACGTCACCGTCACCATCGCCGGGCTGAACAGCATGCGGTCGATCGCGTAGAAATCGCCCTTCACCGCCGCGAAAATGTCGGCGAATGGTTTGCCGTAATCCTTCGACTTCAGGCTCGGCAAATTCTCCGCGAGCGTTTTCGATTCCTTGGCGCCGCTCGACACGAAGAGCTGCGCCCGGCCGCCATAGATGATGGCGTCGTTGGTGCGGCCCATGGCGGCAATGAAATCCGGCGCCGGCGGCGGCAACGGCGCCGTGGCGATGCCGTCGACGATGTGGTCGAGCGGGAAATGCAGCTCATGCGCCTTGTGCAGCGCGACTTCGAGGCAGCGCGCGGCGATCTGCACCGTGCCAGCCAGGCTCGAGGTTGGTGCGTAGATGAAGGTGAGATGATCGGGCTTGAGCTTGCAAGCCTTTGCGACTTGCTCGACCAGGGCGGGCGGCGGCGGCCGATCGGCTTCGACCACGAGAACGGCGCTTTCTGCGGTGTCGCGATAATCCAGCTCCTCGAAAAGCTTCTCCGAGGAGCCGATGGCGCGCGCCGGCCCCGAGCCGAGCACGCTGTATTTCTTGCCGTTGTCTTCGTCCGAAAGGCTCCAGCCCGCATATTGCGAGCCGAGGCAGGCGAGCACCGGCTGCGACGTGTGCACGGTCACCATGAACGGCCATGAGCTGTCGGTGTCGGTCGTCTCCAGCGCGACCTTGCCAAGCCCGCCAAGGCAGATCTCGGCGATGCGGCGTCCGGCCTCCAGGCCGCCGAGCGCCCGCACGCCGCAATCGATGCGGCATTCGCCGAGCGAGCCACGCGTGACATCGATACGCAGCGCGTCGGCGTCATCGATCAGGGCTTTGACGAGCGGCGCGGCCATGGCGTTGACGCTCGGCCACGCCTTCTGGCGCGCTGCGGCGATTTCTTCCCTTTTGTTCAACGTTGTCCCCCCTGCTAACGCTTTGAAATCCAAATAGGATTTTGCAAATTCGCTCCTCAACCAGGCGCTTTGCCTGTGCTCGTGTGCTACCGCGCGCCCACACAGTGCATATCGGACGGTTTTTGTCGATCCGTTCCGCTGACTTAGGTCGGTCGGCGGACCAGTCGGGCCAGACCGTGCCGGGCGGCACGGAGACGCGCGAAGGGGCATAGACGATCGCCGAAGCCATGGCATCATCGAATTTCAGCCCGGTTGCCGGGAGCCGCCTCTCGCAGACCGCCACCAGATGCAGCCCCATCAGCTTCTTTGCGCCGCGGTCGAAGATGTCGAGCGTGGCGCCGGGACGCGGGTTGATTTCGAGCAGCAGCGCGTCTTTGCCATCCAGCAAAAAGTCGGCCGAGGCGAGGCCCACGATCGCGAAGGTCCGGGCGATTCGCGAGATGGCTGAGGCCATCTGTCGCGCCGCGCTTTGCTTGAAAGAGGCGGGGTGCACCGCGCCACCATAGCGGAACGGGCTGCGCGAGGTCGGCGCGGTCCATTGCTCGCTGAAGCCGAGCACGCGCGCGCCGCTTCCATTGCCGACGAACAGTGCTGAGACCGCGCGCCCCGCGACGCGCTCCTGATAGTAGATCGACCGCGCATCCCGTTTGAGCCGGCTCGGCGCGATATGACTGCCGCCGGCGGCGCCCATGCGCTTGGCGAGCCAGCCCGCGCTTTTCCCGGGCCGTTCGCGCGATGTCGCGGGATGGGGAATGCCGAGGCGGTCGAGCTCGGCGAAGAAGCTCTCCGGCGCCTTCAGCCGGGCGACCGTTGCGGCATCATTGCCGAGCAGCGGCCACTCCTTGGCGATCAGCGTCAACAGCTCGGGCCGGTCCTCGAAGCCCGCGCCATAGACGAGGCCGAGAATGGGCGAGGGGACCAGCGCCGCAAGAGCGTGCAGCGTGGGAAGCAGAGTCTGCCGGCGCATGCCGCCTGCGATGTCGCCGCCGAGCTTGCGGCAGGCATGCGCCGCCGCTTGCGTATCGGTGTCGGCGAAGAAATCGGCGACCAGCGGGGTGAGTCCCGCGCGCCGCGTAGCTTGCGCAAGCTGCCGTCCGGAGACGGCCGCGATCAGCAGCGAGCCGGCTTCAGCCTGCGAGCTTCTGGGCAAGGGCGTAAGCGTCGCGGAAGTCGAGATAGATCGGTTTTTCCGATTCGATCATCGCCTCGAACAATCCGGCCTCGGTTCGATATTTGATATTGCCGACCGCGAGCGCGCCGATGCCGACCGCGTCGGTCCCCGGGATCGGCTTGGCATTGTCGTTCACGCCCACGCCTTCCACGCCCGAGGGAGGAACCGCATTCACGTCGGCCGCGACTTTCAACCGTTTGGCCTGCTTCAGCTGGTCGAGCGTCAGCAGCCTTTTTCCGGCCGGCCCCGCGGCGAAGATGATGTCCGCGTCGCGCGCGATCTCGGTCTTCTGCTCCTCGGTCGAGCCATCGGCATAGGTGATGTCGACGCCGAAGCGCGCTCTCGCCTCATCGGCAAGCCTGCGCACCCGCTCAGGCCCGTCATAGCCGATCAGCACCGACGAGGCGCCGTCCACCGCCGCGATCACCGCCGAGGCGAAGGCGACGACGCCGGTGCCGCCGAACACGGCGATGCGCTTGCCCTTGAGCGTGGTCGAGAATTTGTCGCGCAGCGCCTTCTTGGCGAGCGCCACCATGGCGGCAGCCGTGGTGAAGGAGCCGGCGGGATCTGCGAATACGGAAATCTCGAAGGGCGGCACCATGGCCTTCTTGGCACGGTCCATCATGTCGAGCGCCTCGATGGCGCGCTTGCCGCCGATGAACACGCCGGTACGCTTCACCCCTTCCGGCCCGCGCGAGAAGATCGCGTCCTGCACGAGGCCCGCCACGTCCTCGGTGGTGACGTTGGTGTAGGGAATGGCCGCGTCGAAGCCTGCGTCGAGCGCCATGTTCACGTCGAACGGGCTCATGTGCTTGAGCGGCGTGATCATGTGCAGAATGCGGGGGTTCCCCATGCGAAGCGTCTCCCTGCTTAAAGTGTGGGGCGCGTTTTACTGGATTTCGCCGCCGGTTGTCTCGATTTTCGCGCCTTCGTTGCGGCCTTTCGCCAGCTCGAAACCGAGTCCTTGATGGCGCATCTCCGCGCGCAAGCCTTTGAGCAGTGCCTGCCCTTCCGCCTCCGACGCCGCGAACGCAAATCCGGTCGGTCCCCATGAGCTCTGGCCAAGTCCGCTGACGCCTTGACCGCGCAGCCAGTCGAGCGCCTCACCGACCTTGGCGCTCGCGAAGGCCCCGCCTTGCAGCGGTGCGAAATAGGCGCCCATGGCGGCTTGCAACTGCCCGACCTCGTCGCAGAACGTCGCGAAGTCTTGCGCGGCAAGCGCCGGCATCGCGCCCTCCGTGATCCGCCGATGCAGTTCGGCGGCCCGGGTCTCCGGAAAGTCGGGGAGCGTGTCGAAGGCGTCCGTCTCGCTCTCCCCGGCGAGCCCGCTCGAACTGGAATCGAAGATCAGAAGCACGCGCCAATCGGCCGGGAAGGGGAGGCGGCTGACCAGCTGCGGTAGCCTGCCGCGACGCGGGCC
>JBAUOI010000072.1:0-3914 GCA_049579665.1 Methyloceanibacter sp. | reverse complement strand
GGATCACGCGCTGGAAGCCCGCTGTGGGCTGCGCGTCACCATGCGTGTCGAGCACGAGACCTGACAGCTCGTTGTCGATATAGCCGGTGAGCTTGTCGCGCAGCAGATCGAGATCGACGTCGCAGGCGCGCATGACCGCCGCCGCGTCACGATCATCGATCAACGACAGGAGCAGATGCTCCAGCGTCGCATATTCGTGGCTGCGCTCGTTGGCATGTTGCAGAGCGCGCCGGAGAGCCTGCTCGAGACTGGTCGAAAACGAAGCCACCTAGATCCTACTCTTTCTCCATCGTGCATTGCAGCGGATGTTCATGCTGACGCGCGAAGCTGGTCACCTGCGCTACCTTAGTCTCAGCGACCTCGTAAGTGTAGACCCCACAGATGCCCACGCCCTTCTGGTGGACGTGCAGCATAATTCGGGTCGCCTCCTCGGGCGGCTTGTTGAAGAACCGCTCGAGGACGTACACGACGAAGTCCATTGGCGTGTAGTCGTCGTTCAGCAGCAGCACCTTATAGAGGCTCGGCCGCTTGGTCTTCGGCCGAGTCTTGGTAATGATATGGGTGCCGGTGTCGTCGCCCCGGCGAGGATCGCCGTTCCGCGCCATCGTCAGCCTCTATGTGGCGTGTCGTTCGTCATCTGCCAAGGCGAGCGGGCCGATTGAATCGCGCCCTTCTCTTCCATTTTAGCGGCAACGCGCAAGGAACCGCAAATCGCCGCACCATTCTCTTTCATAACATAGTGTGAGTTGCCGACAGGAAAACGGCAAAAAAAAAGACCCGAGAGGCGACCCGGGTCTTTCGAATGAGAAAGGGAGTTTGCAGGAGCCGTTAGACGACCTTCTTGGTGAAGGCAACCTCGACCGGCTTATAGGCGTCCTTGGCAAGGCCGACATACATCTCACCGAGCTTGGACATCTCGGCGACGTAGGTGTCATAGGCCTTCTTGGCATACTGGGACTGGATCTCGATGGCCTGTTCGATCGACTTCGCGCCGATCAGCTGCTCGAAAGCGCGGGTGGAATCCTCGAACGCCTTCTTGGAATAGTCGGTGATCTCTGCGGCGATCGCCTGGAAGCCCTTATTCACCTCACCGAACGAACGGACGGTTGCATCGAAACCGTCTTTACCTACTTTCTGGAACTCTTCGAAACCTTTGAGCATGGGTAGCCCTCTTCATCAAAAAACCGGGTTGCGCTATTGCTGCGAACGCGAGCGATATATATGCGTTGCACAAAAAACGTCAACAAAAATTTTTTGCACTGCACAATAAATCTATTCAGCGAGACTTAACGCTTTGGCAATAGGCGGATTTTAGCCTTCTTCCTGCCATGTGGTGCGGCGAATTTATGGGCAATTCGCATTTTGCATGGCGAAGTCGGCGCGGGAATCGGGTCAGATACGGGGTTCGGGGGGAAGGCGTCACCGCCTTCGGGGATCTGTGGGCATTGCCGAGCGTCAGTGTCGGAGCCACGCGCGCGCCTCAGGCCGCGTGCTGTTTGCGTTTGCGCTGATTGTTGCCGCCGCCCTTACGCCCACCGGCGAGGTTCTGGCCGCGAAGAAAAAGCCGAGAACGCCATCGATCGCGGCGGCCATTGTCGTCGACATGAATTCCGGCTCGATCCTGCAAGAGCAGGCCGCCGATACGCCGCGCCATCCGGCCTCTCTGACCAAGATGATGACCCTCTACGTCCTGTTCGGCTACATGAAGGCGGGCAAGCTCACGCCGAGCTCGGACCTGACGGTGACGGAGCATGCCGCGAGCCAGGCCCCGACCAAGCTCGGCCTGAAGCCTGGCGCCACCATCAAGGTTAGCGATGCGATCAAGGCGCTGGTCACGCAGTCCGCCAACGACGCCGCCGCGACCATCGCCGAGAACTTGGCTGGCAGCGAGGAGAATTTTGCCAAGCTGATGACCGACACGGGGCGGCGAATCGGCATGCGCAATACGCTTTTCCGCAACGCCTCGGGCCTGCCGAACGACGAACAGATCACCACGGCGCGGGACATGGCGATCCTCTCGGCGCATCTGATCCATGACTATCCGGACTATTACACGGTGTTCGCGACCCAGTATTTCACCTTCAAGGGCCGGAAGTACAAGAACCACAACAAGCTGCTGCTCAACTACAAGGGCACCGACGGCATCAAGACGGGATATACACGGGCCAGCGGCTACAACCTCGCGGCCTCGGTGCATCGCGGCGACAAGCATCTCATCGCCGTGGTGCTCGGCGGCAAGACCGGCAGCCAGCGCGATAGCGCCATGCGCGCTTTGCTGGATAAGAACTTTGCCACGGCGTCAAGCACCAAGCCAACCGCCGCACAGCTCGTCGCGTCGCTGGTGACTCCGGCGCCGCTGCCCACAATGAAGAAGCCGACCCCCGCGTTGGCCTCGGCAACACCCTCCCCGGCGGTTCCAACGCCTGTCTCCGCCAACGCCGAGGGCGATATCTCAGAGCCCGCGTTGCCGCTGAGAACGAGCCTCACCTCGACCGACCAGTCGCCCAAGCCATCTGCTAGGCAGGTGCGGTACGACGGCGCCTATCATGTTCAGGTTGGGGCCTTCATGTCTGAGGACGAGGCCGAGAACCGGCTCGGCATGGTGCAGCAGCGTGCGATGGCACTGCTCGACGGCCACCTTCCCTTCACCGCCTCCTTCATGAAGGACGACAAGGAATGGTACCGCGCGCGCTTTGCCGGTTTCTCGAAGGCGGACGCGCAGGCAGCTTGCGCCGCGCTCAAGAAAATGTCGCTTGACTGCGTGGTGATGAGCGCGGAGTAACGTGTGACCTTGGCGCACCCAAACTAAGCATCGCCTCAGGCCCCCGAATTCAGTCGCGGTGGAGCCAATCGCGCATGCGCGCCTCCCGCTCGTCCCACCAGTAGCCAACTTCCGCGTCTTCCGGGAGGATTGCTCCATCCTGCGACGCCGCATAAACGAGACGTCCGTCGAGATAGGTGGCAAGCGCCTTCGTGTCCTCGATTGTCTCCGGGTCGACCGACAGGATATCGCGGTCGAGGATCACAAGATCGGCACGTTTGCCAACTTCGAGGCTGCCGGTCGTCGCGTCCTGCTTCATGGCGAAGGCAGCGTTGATGGTGTAGGCGTCGATCGCGGTCGTGAGCGGAATGCGCTGCTCGATGTCGAGGGGCGATTGCCCCTTGCTGCCGGCTCGCGTGACGGCGGTTTGGAAGGCACGGAAGGGATTGTATGAGGAGATGTCCCAGTCGCTGCCGCCGATGATCATCGCGCCCGCTTCATGCAGGCTGCCCGCAGGATAGACGTAGCGATAGCGCTCAGGCCCGAGATAGGGCTCGAGCGGCCCTTCGGTCGCCGGCTCGCGCTTCGCCCATTCGAGCTGCATGTCGGCGATCACGCCGAGCTCCTTGAAGCGGGGGAAGTCGGCAGGGTCGACGAGTTGCAGATGAGCGATCTGGTGCCGGTTGTCCCGGTCGCCATTCGCCTTGCGCGCGGCAGCGAACGCATCGAGGCTCGCACGCACGGCGCGGTCGCCGATGGCATGGATGTGCACCGTAAGGCCGGCCGCGTCGAGTTTGGTAACCAGGCTCGCGAACTGTTGCGGATCGAAATAGAGCGTGCCGGATTTCTTGGTTGGTTTGCCGTTGGCGTCGAGATAGGGGGACAGCAGAGCCGCCGTCTGCGCCGGGTACTCCATCACCCCGTCGGCGAAGACCTTGACCACACCTGAGCGGAGGAAGTCGGGATCGACATCGCCCTCCTTGCTTGCCCGGACGAGCCGTGCCACCCCTTCGTCGCTGTCATCCCTCGACGGTCTGAGTAAAGCGTGGGGATCCGGCACATAGATTGCCATCCGCACCCGCCTGCATTTGGCGTTGTCGACGGCGCCAACGATCGGATGGATGTGCGTGTCGATGAGGCCGGGCAGGACGAG
>JBAUOI010000071.1:0-6471 GCA_049579665.1 Methyloceanibacter sp. | reverse complement strand
GGGTCAGGCTGAGCCGTTTGCGCGATTGCTTGCCGCCATGCTTGCGCGGGGCCGCCTCCTCCAGGAGATCGATGGCGAGCGCGGTCGCCTTGCCGTGACGGATGGCATTGGTGATGCCTTCCTGAATGCAGCGATACAGCGTGAGGTCGATCGCCTCGCCATAAGAATCGCCAAGCTTGTCGAAGGAGATGGAAATATGCGTGTCGGGATGGCTCCGTTGAAAGCCAACGACCAGCTCGTCGAGCAGCTCGCTGAGCTTCACCCGGCCGAGCGGGCCAGGGCGCAACCGCTTGAGCAGCGCGCGATTGAGCAGCTTGAGGCGCTCGGTGATGGAAAGAATCTCGCCGACGCGGCGAGAGATCATCTCGGCCGGGCGCCCATCGGGGAGCTGATCGGCGAAGTTCTGGATGGATGAGGCGTTGGCGGTGATGCCGAACAGGCAGGGACCCGCCTCGTCGTGCAGCTCGTTGGCGATCTCGCGCCGCTCCTCTTCCTGCACGGTGATGAGCTGACGGTAGAGCCGGCTGTTCTCGTCGCGCGCGGTATCGAGCGCGCTCGCCAGCGTGTTGAAACGCTCGGTGATGACGGCAAGCTCCTTGACCTTCGGCAACCCGAGTCGTGTCGCGTAATGGCCGTCCTCGAGGCTCAGCATACCTCTGGAGAGATGGGCGAGCGGATCGAGCACGCGGCCGAGCACCACATAAAGGATGCCGAGGGTCAGCGCATTGAGCACAAGCCACACAAGGGCGAGCGAGGAAAAATCATGCCAAGCCTCGGCGATCTCATCAGCCGGTTCGCCGACGATGACGACGGGGGTCGAATGATCGATCGCCACAATCCTCACCGCGCGGCCGACCAGTTGCGGCCGCACGAGCCTGGCGAACCAGGTCGGCGCCTGATTCTTGCTGGCGCCATCGACCTCCGAAGGTTGCGGCGACACGACGGTGAGCTGGCCGATCGGATCCATGAACATGATGCGGACGTGGCGGAGATGCTTGAGCTGCAAAGGCAGTTGCTGATTGAGCTCGCCCAGGCGCCCCTGCGCGGCGAGGTCCTTCATGGTGGCGGCGACGAAGCGCTGCGCCACTTCGAGCGAGGCCTCGATCTCGACCCTGGTCGCCGTGCGGGTGTTAAGGATGGAGACAGCGCCGGCGAAAATCGCCGCAAGGAGATTGATCACTCCCACGGCGACGAGAAGCTGTGTCCTTACCGGCCGGTCATACCAAAGCTTTTGCAGCACGCCTCTATAGTCTCCACAACAGATGCGCTCCACCCCATCATATTGGGGTTAATGTAGGAGCAATTCCTATTTTCGTTGACCATCCCCTGGTGTTTGCGCCCTGCTTCCATATGCCATTTCTTGGAAGCCCTGGCAGGGAGTCGCGGAAAAGTGGACTTCATGTCGGAAGGGGAGAAATAGCAAGGGCAACCGTGGCAATAGGATTGCCAAACTTTCCCGACCACTATTGGGAAGCTGGCTAGAGACGCCAAAGCCTGCATGGCACTAGCCTCAAGGCGGGGTTCAATGGGCTCCCTAGCGGCCCGTGAGCGCCACAGCAAGGTTCAACTCGTCGGCGATGGACGTAACCCTGGTCGTCTCCTTCCAAATTGGGGTTACGCCCTGCAATCCAGCGATCGCCGTCGGGGAAGAGGGTGCGGCGCTTACGCTGCACCCTCAAGCCTTCCCAATGGGTTAGCCGGGCTCAGCCGATTCTCCTTAAAAGAATGGCCGGCGGCGGAGAACCGCCAGCCGACCAGATTTGCAGGCTAAGCGCCGGCGCGATCGCTCGCGCGCGGCGCTGGCGCCGTATTCGCTACGGGACGACGGCGACGCCCCAGGGAAGCCGTCCGACCGGGACCGATTTCTCCGCCTTGAGGCTCGCCACATCGATAATGGTCATGTCGTTGGTCAAGCCGTTGGCGACATAGAGCTTGGAATGGTCCGGCGACAGCTCGAGATGCCAGGGGCGCTGCCCGACGAGAATGTAGTCCTTCACCTCATAGGTCTTGGGATCGATCACGGCGACGCGGTTGCCCGGGCCAAGCGCGACGAAGACATTCTTATTGTCCTTGGTGAACTCGATGCCCACCGGCTGGAGCAGCTCGGGGCGGACACCGGCGACTTCGAAGCCGATCTTCTTCTTCACCTTCCAGTTGCTCGTGTCGATCACCGAGATGGTGCCGCCGACCTCGGAGGAGACCCACACTTCCTTGCCGTCAGGCGTGAACTTCGCCTCGCGCGGACGCGTGTCGACCAGCACGTTCTCGATCAGCTTGAGCGTGGCGTTATCGACCACATGCGCCATGCTCGTCGATTCGGAGGTGACGACGGTGTATTTGGAGTCGGGGCTGACGCCGACGCCCTCTGGCTCGACACCGACCGGGACCTCGGCCTTCACCTCACCGCTCTCGGTATCCATGATGGTCGCCATCGAGTCGTCCTCGTTGGCGATGTAGAGCGTGCCGCCCTTGGGATCGACGGCCATCAATTCAGGATCCGGCCCTGAGTCGAGCTGGCGCACGACCTCGAGCTTCTTGGTGTCGATGACGTCGATGATGTCGCCATCGCCCGCGGCGACATAGACTTCCTTGCCGTCGGGGCTGGCGATGATGCCGCGCGGGCGGCGCGCGGTCTTGATCGTCTTCAGCGTCTCCAGCGTGTTGCCGTCGACCACCGTGACCGTGTTGTCCTTCTCGTTGGAGACATAGATCTGCAACGCAAGCGCGGGCGAGGAGGCCAAAGCGAGCAGCGTGGCGGCAATCGCAGTTGTCAGCGGGCGTTTCATCTCCGGTACCTTTGCTATTTTGGGAACTTGCACTTCGTTTCAGGCTCGTCGTAGCCGAGCGTGTCGGTCAGGTTCTTGGGGTGCAGGAAGCCCTCCTGCGGGGACATCGAGACGAGCGAGCGGGCGCCGGTGATCAGCAGGGGCTGCCGGAGCTGGTGATCCCAGGTGCGGAAGGAGAGCCCCTCCCCCTTGAAGGCGGCAACCGTGAAGGCGGGCGAGAGCATATATTCGCGGATCGCCGCCACGTCGGACTTGCCGCCCCTCGTCACCGCCTCGCCGATCGCGCGCACCGCGATCCAGGCCGAGTAGTCGCGCTCGGTCATCACCCGCTTGGCGAAGCGCTCGAAGCGGTGCTGCATCTGCGTGCCGGCATATTGCTCGTAGGAGCGGTGCCAAGCGACCGCGGTCAGGCCTTGCGTGCCGACGACCGGCCGCGGGTCGTAATCGCGATAGGGCACGTATTCGCCGAAATGCTCGGTCGTATCGACCACCCACAACACATCGTGCTCGGGCGCGCCTTGCGTCACCTCGGGCATCTGCGTCTGAATCTGCTGATGGCCTGAATCGGTACGCGGATTGGCGGTGTCGAATTTATATTCGCGCTCCTCCACGATCTTGCCGCCGAAGCGACCAGCCGCGCGCTCGACCGCCGCGTCATAATCCTTGTCGGACGGCGCGACGCCCTTCAGCACGAACCATTTGTTCCATTTCTTCCAGATGAGATACTGGGCGAGCGCGTCGGCGCGCATCGACCAGGTCGGAGCGATGTGGAAGACGTTGAAGCGGCATTGCTCGCCGCGCAGCGCGTCGTCGCTCAGACGGATATTGAAGATGATCGAGTCCTTCGCCTCGGGCAGATCGGCGACGGCGAGCAGGTCCTTCGCCTCGAGATCGGCGATGATAATGGCGGGGCCGTCTTTCAGGATCTCCTTGGCCTTGGCGGCAACATCGCCGTCGGCCGGGACGATGTCCTCGACGAGATCGTATTCCTGACCGAGGAACTGACCGCTCTTGTTGTTGTCTTGGATAGCGAGGCGGGCGCCTTGCAGACCGTTGTCGGTGAGCACGGGGTCGACCAGGGAGAGCGGAACCGGCTCCTCATATTCCTTGCCGAGATAGTGGATGGCGATCTTGACCGCGGGAGGTTTTGCCTCGGCGGCCGGCGTCTCATCGGCGGCGCGGGCGCCAAAGCCGATTAGCAGGAGAAGCGCCGCGAGTGCCGCAAAAGGAGCGACGCGCCAGCCATTGGTTGGTCGTGTCGCAATCCATCTTGCGGCAGCCGGGAAAGGAGAAATGGAAAACTTCAAAGGGTACACATGAGCAAGATGGGTTACAGGGAACCATCCAATCTCGGGACTTCACTCACAAACTGGCTTGCGGGAGCTTCCGTTGCGGCGTCGATGGCGGCCAGAGGCTAGCCCAAGGAGTGCCAGGAGCGTTTCCAATCTTCCTTGGGCAGGGACGTTGGAATAACCGTCATAAGTCTGATTTTTATTGCCAAGTCTTCCCGCGCGCTAACGACGCGCTCTGCTAGGTCGCACGTTTGCCGAACGCAAGAATGCCGGCGACCGGCACGACGAAACCGATTGCCACCGCGGCAATGGTCAGCGCAGCGAGGTCGGTGTAAGAGCCGCGACCGACCTCGAACAGCAGATTGAGATATTTGGTCTGAAGCTGACCCGCCACCAGCGCCACGTTCATCAGCGAGGCCATCAGCGCGAACCAGGTGGCGCGCCGGCCTGACGGGGCGTTGATGGCCACGAGCGTGAGCGCCGGGATCATGCTCAGCTCGGCAAAGGGCGAGGTCACGGTGGTATCGACGAGAGCGATGGTTCGCGCCCCGAAGCCGAACATTTGCATGGTCCATTCATCCCAGCGCAGCGCGAGCGCAATGGTCGGGAGCGACAGGACGGTACCGATGACGGTCAGCCAGAGTAGCACCTTGGCGATCGGCTGGCGGGTGATGATATCGGAGAAAAGCCAGGCGCCGGCGAGGCTGAGCCCGGCGCCGATCTGCGCCAGCGTGCCGTAGAAACCCTCGTCGAAGCCGAGCACGTCGATGGTGAACCAGCGATAGCCCTCCCCTACCCCGGGGCTCGCCCGATAGAGGAAGATCACCAGCGCGGCATAGAAGATGCGTTTGCGGTGGACCTCGTCGAGCTCCTCGCCAATGCGCGCGAGCATCAGCGCGATGACGGTGAGTGAGATGATAAAGACAAGCTCCTGCCCGAGCGGCAGCCCGCTCAAGCCGATGGCGAGGACCACGGCGCCGAACACGATGCCGCCGCCGAGGATGCGCCAATCGATGGGCTTCGGCGCCGTGCCGTCGAGACGGACCAGCAGGGCGCCGGTCAGCGAGGTTGCCGGCACGGCGAGCCCCAGCAAAAACACCGTCTCGTAGCTGTAGATCTGCGCGAGCCAGCCCGAGAGCCCAGCGACCGACAAGATGCCCGACCAGAGCGCGAGCCGCCCCAGCACCTGCACAAGGCCGAGCTCGCGTTGCACTTCGGCTTCCGGTCGCGGGCTGCCATCAGGCCTCACCCGATCGACCACCTCCGTGGTCATGGCGTCGGCAATCACATCTTGCAGGACGACGCCGACGACGATGAGGAGCTGCGCCATGACATAGAGCGCGTTCTTGCTCGCGAGCGTGATCCAGCCGCCGGCGGCGCCGGCAAGAATGATCATGCCAGAGGCGACGAGACTCGCGCCGATGAACACATAGACGCGCCGCTGCGAGCCGAAAATCGGCACGGAGTCGGCGAGCTGGCCGAACACCATCTTGATGGTCCAGGGCAGCGTGAGCCACACGGCGATCGCCGCAAGCTCGGCCGGCGTGAAGGTCAAAGCCTCCTTGATCCAGAACGCCTCGGCGATAGCGACGAGGCCGAGCGCACCATAGGCGTAGTAGATCATCAGCAGCGGCAAATAGCGCCACCGCATGGCGCGAATCGGCGTGAGCAGCGCGCCCTTCAGCTTGTCGCGCAGCGTGCGCTCTTCCGGCATGGTAGCTTCAGACGCGGTCGCCATGTCTTGCCTTAGCAGGCCGGCCTGAGCATGGCATTCCCCGTCTTAACGATAGAGCGGCGCCGATTTGCCCTATTGGCCGGGGCTTGATTTCCCTCAAGGTTTTGACAGACCCGGTCTGTTGCAGTTTGTCATGAAATCTCAGCCGACAGGGCCTAAGAGGTAAGCGGAGATCGGGCGAATAGTTTCGCTCAAGCAGCATGACGCGCCGTCGCGGACATTCGAGCTCGTCATGATTCCCCTCCCCGTTTACGCGCCGCCCGACCAGTCCGCGCGGAGTCTCTATGACGATTCGTAATCTCGAGCATGTTCTCGCCCCGCGATCGGTCGCCGTCATCGGCGCGAGCACGGAGCGCGGCTCGGTCGGCAATGTGCTCACCGAGAATATGCTTGCTGGCGGTTTCGCCGGAGAGATCTATCTCGTCAATCCGCATCATGCGTCGATCGTCGGAAGGCGATGCTATCCGGACGTCGCCTCGCTGCCCGCGACGCCTGAGCTTGCGGTCATCGCAACCAGGCCTGACACCGTGCCGGCCTTGATCGGCGAACTCGGCAAGAAAGGTACCCGCGCTGTCGTCGTCGTCACGGCGGGCTTCAGTCCGGAGCTCAAGCAGGCGTTGCTCGATCAGGCGAAGCCCGATTGCCTGCGCATCGTCGG
>JBAUOI010000070.1:0-1618 GCA_049579665.1 Methyloceanibacter sp. | reverse complement strand
GGGCGAAATAGCGCTCGCCGTCTTTTGGGCTCCTGATCTGGCCTTCGACGGTGTCGCCGGTTCTTAAGCCGAAGCGGCGGATCTGCGACGGCGAAACGTAGATGTCGTCGGGGCCGGCGAGATAATTCGAATCGGGAGAGCGAAGGAAGCCGAAGCCGTCCTGCAGCACCTCGACGACGCCGGTGCCGGTGATTTCGACATCGCGCGCTGCCAGTTGTTTCAGAATCGCGAACATGAGCTCCTGCTTGCGCATGGCGCTCGCGTTCTCGACAGCGACCTCCTCGGCGAAGCTCAACAGCTCCGTCGGCGATTTGGTCTTCAAATCTTGCAGCTTCATTTCCTGCATGCGCTGCTACTCCAAAAATGGGAATGGTGACTTTGGTGTTTCGAATTCCGGGCGGGTGAGCGCGCGGACTTCAGGGGAAGGGGGTAGGAAAGGCCTCGGCGGGAAGGCGAAAGAGCGCGCCTGCTCCAGTCCGGGTGACCCGATCTTTGGTGGGAAAGGCCGGGCCGCGACAGCGTCCCGAATTGGATGCGACTCATCTATAGCAGACCCCGAAGGCGGTAGGAATAGCCTTGCCGAGCCCTTTAAAAGGGCCGGACAACCACGAGAATCACGATGCCGATCATCAGAAGGGTCGGGATCTCGTTGGCGATCCGGTAAAAGCGCGCCGATCGCGTATTCCGATCCAGGGCAAAATCCTTGGTCCACAACGCCAGCAGCCCAGAATAGGCCGACAGCGCGATGACGAGGATAAGCTTGGCGTGAAACCAGCCGTCCCGCGACCAGTCGATCGCCCCGGAAAAGGCCAGGATCAGCCCCAGCACCCAGCTCGCCAACATCGCCGGCGTGGTGATGTACCTGAGCAGCCGCCGCTCCATCACCTTGAACGTCTCGGACTGCTCTGAGCCCGGCTTGCTGCCTGCGTGATAGACGAACAGCCGCGGCAGATAGAGCAGGCCCGCCATCCAGGCGATGATGGCGATGACGTGGAAGGCCTTGATGTAGGCAAGCAGCATGGGCAATGCCAGGGTTAGGGCGCGCGCCCCTTCACCAGGGCGACAAGACGCTCGACATGGGCGATGGGCGTCTCGGGAAGAATGCCATGGCCGAGATTGAAGATGAAGGGTTGCGATCCAAGCGTCTCGAGCAGCCCGTTGACGCGGAGGTCGAGCGCCTCGCCGCCTGCGACGAGAAGGACGGGATCGAGATTGCCCTGTACCGGAAGACGCTCCTGCAAGCGCCGCATCCAACCTACCGGCATGCTCGTGTCGCAGCCGATCGAATCGATGCCGGTCTCCCTCGCGTAGCGTTCGGCAAGCACACCCGCGCCACGCGGAAAACCGATGATGGGGATATCGGGAAGCCTGGCCTTGACCTCCTCGACGAGACGCTTGGTGGGCGCAATGCACCAGCGTGTGAATTCATCCTCGGGTAGGCTTCCCGCCCAGCTGTCGAAGATCTGAACCACACTCGCCCCGGCATTTGCCTGGCTCACTAGATAATCGGCTGAGCACTCGACCAGGAGGTCGATGAGACGCTGGAAGGACGCATGGTCGTGATAGGCGAACAGCCGTGCCGAGGCCTGCTCTTTGCTGCCGCCGCCCTCAACCATAT
>JBAUOI010000069.1:0-4439 GCA_049579665.1 Methyloceanibacter sp. | reverse complement strand
CCCGGGTTCAACAAAGGGGCGCAGAGCCGAAGCCCTGCGCCTATTCTCGCGCCTAGAAGAAGCCAAGCGCCTTCGGGCTATAGCTCACCAGCACGTTCTTGGTCTGCTGGTAGTGGTCGAGCATCATCTTGTGGGTCTCGCGCCCGATGCCGGACTTCTTATAGCCGCCGAACGCCGCATGCGCCGGGTAGAGGTGGTAGCAATTGGTCCACACCCGCCCGGCCTGGATGCCACGGCCCATGCGATAGGCGCGGTTGATGTCGCGGGTCCACACGCCGGAGCCGAGGCCGTACAGCGTGTCGTTGGCGATCGAGAGCGCCTCTTCCTCGTCGTCGAACGGCGTTACCGAGAGCACCGGTCCGAAGATCTCCTCCTGGAAGATGCGCATCTTGTTGTTGCCCTCGAACACGGTGGGCTTCATGTAATAGCCTTCCGAGAGCTCGCCGTTGAGCGCAAGACGCTCGCCGCCGGTCAGGAGCTTGGCGCCTTCCTTCTTGCCGATATCGACGTAAGACAGAATCTTCTCCAGCTGATCGTTGGAAGCTTGCGCCCCGATCATGGTCGAGAGCTCGAGCGGGTTGCCCTGCTTGATCTTGTTCACGCGGGCGACGGCCTTCTCCATGAATTTGTCGTAGATCGAGCGCTGCACCAGCGCGCGCGACGGACAGGTGCAGACCTCGCCCTGGTTCAACGCGAACATGGTGAAGCCTTCCAGCGCCTTGTCGAAGAAGGCGTCGTCCTCGGCCATCACGTCGGCGAAGAAGATATTGGGCGACTTGCCGCCCAACTCGAGCGTGACCGGGATCAGATTCTCGCTCGCATATTGCATGATGAGGCGGCCGGTCGTGGTCTCGCCGGTAAAGGCGATCTTGGCGATGCGTTTGTTCTGCGCGAGCGGCTTGCCGGCCTCGACGCCGAAGCCGTTGACGACGTTCAGCACGCCGGGCGGCAGGAGGTCGCCGACGATGTCCATCAGCACCATGATCGACATCGGCGTTTGCTCCGCCGGCTTCAGCACGACGCAATTGCCGGCGGCGAGCGCGGGCGCGAGCTTCCAGCAGGCCATCAGGATCGGGAAGTTCCACGGGATGATCTGGCCGACCACACCGAGCGGCTCGTGATAGTGATAGGCGATGGTGTCTTGATCGATCTCCGACAGCGAGCCCTCCTGTGCGCGGATGCAGGCGGCGAAATAGCGGAAATGATCGATGGCCAGCGGGATATCGGCGAAGGTCGTCTCCCGGATCGGCTTGCCGTTATCGATGGTCTCGACCGCGGCGAGCACCTTGAGGTTCTCCTCCATGCGGTCGGCGATTCTGTTCAGGATATCGGCGCGCTTGGCGGGGGCCATGTTGCCCCAGGCGTCCTTGGCCTTGTGCGCGGCGTCGAGCGCAAGCTCGATGTCGGCGGCTTGCGAGCGCGCGATCTGGCAGACCGGCTTGCCGGTGATGGGGCTGATATTGTCGAAATAATTGCCGTCGACCGGCGCCACCCATTTGCCGCCGATGAAATTTTCGTAGCGTGGGCGCAACGCCACCCGCGCATTCAAAGTCTCGATGACTTGATGAAGCATACTGTCCTCCCATGGACACGAGGGGCCGCTTTTAGGTTCTTCTGGATCAATCCTTTCCCCCGCCTTGACCTGCGTCAAGCGGAACCTAAAGTTGCGAAAAGTCGAGTCGGGGCGGAACGGGAACAGTGCGGTCTACCAAGGCGTTCGTCGGGTACGCCAACAACCTAGGAGGGATTTCGATGGCAGGCAGAAGCATAAGTCCGATGCTCGCCTTTTTGCTCGGGGTCGCCGTGGTCGGCCTCGGCGTGCTGGCCTATCTGCTCTACGAGCGGCAGCACAGGGACGTGCTGAAGATCGACGTGCCGGGCTTTTCCGGCGAGATCAGCAAGGACAAGGGCGTCGATATCGAGGTCGGCAAAGACCGCTAGCGCTCGCGGAATTCTCGGTTGGCACGGCGCTTCGCGCCTTTGCCCACCCTACGGAATCAGCACGGCGGCGCCGGTCAACTCGCCCTTGCGCAAGCGCTCGAGCGCCTGGTTGGCTTCGTTCAGCTTCATGGGACTTACGCTGGTTTTGACCGAGAGTTTCGGCGCCAGCGCCAGAAATTCGCGCGCGTCGGCCCGGGTCAGATTGGCGACCGAGCGTAGCACCCGTTCCTCCCACAGGATCTCGTAAGGGAAGCTCGGGATGTCGCTCATATGGATTCCGCCACACACTACGACGCCGCCCTTGCGCACGGCGCGCAGCGCGGCAGGTACGAGCGCGCCGACCGGCGCGAAGATGATCGCCGCGTCGAGCGCTTGCGGCGGGGCCGTGTCGGAGTCGCCGACCCACACGGCGCCGAGGCTCAAGGCGAAGTCTTGCGCTTGCTGGTCGCCCGCCCTGGTGAAGGCATAGACCTCTCGGCCTTGCGCGCGGGCCACTTGCGCCACGATATGCGCCGCCGCGCCGAAGCCATAGATGCCGAGGCGATGCGGATCGCCGGCGAGCTTCAGCGAGCGATAGCCGATCAGCCCGGCGCAAAGCAGCGGCGCGGCTTCGGCATCGCTATAGACGTCGGGCAGCTTGAAGGCGTAGCGCGCATTGGCGACCGTATAGCCGGCATAGCCGCCGTCGATCTGGTAGCCGGTGAAGCGCGGGCTGTCGCAAAGATTCTCCTCGCCCCGCCGGCAATAGAAGCAAGTCCCGTCGGTAGACCCGAGCCACGGCACGCCAACGCGATCGCCGATGGCGAATTCCGCGACGCCCGGTCCAAGCGCCATCACATGGCCGACGATCTCATGGCCGAGCACGAGCGGCAGCTTGGGCTGCGACAATTCCCCGTCGAAGATATGCAGATCGGTGCGGCAGACGCCGCAGGCCGCGACCTTGATAAGGATTTGGCTTGGCCCCGGCTCAGGCACGCCGAGCTCGGCGGGTTTGAGCGGCGTGCCTGCCCGTTCGAGCAGCATCGCCTGCATCTCCCGAGGGATGGCCATGCGAGCTCTCGCTCCTCACGTTACCCCGTGCGACCGGCGTCCTTGCAGCTCACGGTCTCGCCGAAATCAGCGAGCGTGATCGAGGCTTGAAGCTCGGGCGGCAGAAGGCCCGCGATCGCGCCGGCGACGAAGCAATTATAGGCGGCAAGCGCGAGCGTCCTGTCCTGGTTCGAGCGGAAGCGTGCCGCGCGGTCGAGATTGTCCATCTGCCTGCGCGCGGCATCGATGACTTGCCGGAGCGCCGCCATTGACGAGGCCGGTAGCGATGGCGCGATCTGATCGAGCTTCGCCTCAACCGCGCCTCCGTTCAGCTTGACGAGCAGCCGGCAGCCGTCGCTCGCCAAATAGTCCTGATAGGCCGGCGAGCCTTTATCAGGCGCCAGCAAGCTCTGCTCGACACCGACAAGCGCCAAGCCAAGAGCGCGCGCATCGTACGAGCTGTCGCTCAACAAGGACTGAACCGCCTCGCGATAAGCCTGCCAGCGTTCGGGCGGGATCGGCACAGGCGACGATGGCGCGGCGAACGCGATGATGTCGCAGCCTTCGATAGTCTTGAAGGCGAGCGCTGGCGTGCCGCCGAAAGCGGCGGCACACAACGCAAGCAGGACGAGGCGGTATCTCACTCGATGCTTTGACGGATTTGCTCGAGCAACGACGAGCGCGACGTTTGCGGGCTCAATTTGTAGCGATAGTAGCCGACCATGTCCCTGACGCGCTGAATCTGCTGCGGCGTGAAGCGCTTCATGCAGGCGTCGTCGGAATAGTCCATGTAATTCTCGACCGGGTTGAAGCGCGTCTCGCCGGGGCATGAGGACAGCTGATCGATCGGGCAGCCGGCCGCCGGCCCCTCCTCGAACGGTGTGTCGGTGACATCGTCGCCCGGCGCCTCGCAGCCGCCCTGGAAGGTGTGGTAGAGGCCGCACCAATGGCCGATCTCATGCACGGCGGTCATGCCGAGATCGAACGGCCAAGGCTGCTGCACCCACGGTGTCGGGGAATTCGGGAAGCTCGCATGGTGCAGAACCACGCCGTCGAGTTGAGGCGTTTCCGCGAGCCACCAGGGGAAGGTGGCATAGCCGAGCAGGCCGCCGCCCGGCTCGCAGGAGTAGATGTTGAGGCAGCGTTCGGTGTCCTTGCCGAGCGCTGTCTTCATCTCCGTCTCCTGCTCGGTGCCGTATTCGTGGCGGAACCACGCGGCGTTCTCAACTTCCTCGGCGTCGAGGGTTTTGAACTGGACGCCCGAGGGCTTGTAGATCGTGTTCAGCATGGCGACCTGCGCCTTGAGCTGCCGGTCCGTCAGCTTGCCCGCTGAGCCGTCCTTGATGATGTGGAAGCGGATCGGCACCGTGGTCGTGCCTCGGAAATTCATGCGATGGGTGCGGAGCGCGGTGATCACGCGGTTGGCTTGGATCTTCGCCGCCGGGGTGGGGGGCGGCGTGCCGCAGCGG
>JBAUOI010000068.1:0-11597 GCA_049579665.1 Methyloceanibacter sp. | reverse complement strand
CAGGTCAGCAGCGTGGGCCGCGATCTTGTAGGTGATGACGCCTTCCTTGACGTCGTCGCGGTCGGGCAGGCCGAGATGCTCCTTCGGCGTGACGTAGCAAAGCATGGCGGTGCCGAACCAGCCGATCATGGCGGCACCGATCGCCGATGTGATGTGGTCGTAGGCCGGCGCGATGTCGGTGACGAGCGGGCCTAGCGTGTAGAACGGCGCCTCGCCGCACAGCGCCATCTGCTTCTCGACATTCACCTTGATCTTGTGCATCGGGATATGGCCCGGCCCCTCGATCATCACCTGGCAGCCATGCTCCCACGCGATCTTCGTCAGCTCGCCCAAGGTCTCCAGCTCGGCGAATTGCGCGCGGTCGTTGGCGTCGGCGATCGACCCTGGCCGCAGTCCGTCGCCCAGCGAGAAGGACACGTCGTAGTGGCTCATGATCTCGCAGATCTCGCCGAACCGCTCATAGAGGAAGCTCTCTTTATGATGCGACAGGCACCATTTCGCCAGGATCGAGCCGCCGCGCGAGACGATGCCGGTGACGCGGGGCGCGGTGAGGTGGATGTAGCGCAGGCGCACGCCGGCATGGATGGTGAAATAATCCACGCCCTGCTCGGCCTGCTCGATCAGCGTGTCCTTGTAGCACTCCCAGTCGAGCTTGACGGGATCGCCATGCACCTTCTCCAGCGCCTGATAGATCGGCACCGTGCCGATCGGCCCCGGGGCATTGCGGATGATCCATTCGCGCGTGGCATGGATGTTCTTGCCGGTGGAGAGGTCCATCACCGTGTCGGCGCCCCAGCGGATCGCCCACACCATCTTCTCCACCTCCTCCTCGACCGAGGACGTCACGGCGGAATTGCCGATATTGGCGTTGATCTTGGTGAGGAAGTTCCTCCCGATGATCATCGGCTCGGATTCCGGGTGGTTGATATTGGCGGGAATGATGGCGCGGCCGCGCCCGACTTCGCTGCGCACGAATTCCGGCGTGACGAAGGGGGGCAACGCGGCGCCGAAGCTCTCCCCGTCGGCGAGGCGGGCTTGCGCTTCGTTGGCCGCGGCCTGCCGCCCGATATTCTCGCGGTGGGCGATGAACACCATTTCCTTGGTGACGATCCCGGCCCGCGCCAGTTCGAGCTGCGTCACGGGTCCGAAGCTGCGCGCCTCGATCCAGGGCTTGCGCAAAGGCGTCAGCCCGCGCTTCACGTCAATCGCCGTATCTGGATCCGTGTAAGGCCCTGACGTGTCGTACGCATGGAACGGCGGCTCGCCATTGAGCGCGATCTCGCGCAATGGCACACGCAAATCCGCATGGCCGTCGGGCGAATGATAGACCTTGCGGCTGCCGGAGAGCGGCCCGGTCGTCACCTTGGGCTCTGTCACGTCTTTTGGGCTGAGCGGCTTGTTCATGGCGCATGCTCCTTTGCGCGAGGGCAAAGGGCGACACCGGAGAAGCGGATACGAGCAAGTTCCCGTCCCTTCGCCGGCATGACCCGGATCAGGTTCGAAGGGTCTCCGCGCGCGCCTCATAGAAAGGCAGCGGACTCTCAGCCCCTTCCCTAGGGCTCCCCTCGGAACGCGTTCAGTCTAGACCTCACGCGGCGCATGTCAAACCGCGACCCGGCGCCTCACGCACTCTTGCGCCGCCGTGCGCCGCGCTTCGTGGAGGAGGATGACCGCGCCTCGCTCTGCCGGCGCGGAGCGTTGTTCCACAGATCCTCGTAGCCCATGATCGAGAGGATTGAGCCGAGCGCGATGGTGGCCGCGGCGCCGGCCAGCACGCCGCCATGGCTCGCGATCATGCGGTCGCCGAGCGTCTGCACCGTGCCGGGGAACACCAGATTGGAAACACCGCGCACGATGAACAGCCAGCCGAGAATGGTCACGATCACCCGCCAATCGCGCACCCACAGATTATGCGCATTGACCACGGCCAGCCCCGTCACCAGCGCCAGCACGCCGGTGATGAAAATCAGCGCGCGCGAGCTGATGAACTCCTTCAGCAGGCTGGAATAGCCGTCTCCCTCGGTGAGCATGCCGGCGATCATGCCGATGCCGATGATCAGCATCACCGGTCCCATCAGCCGCGCGATATATTCGGATCTGTCCATTGTCTCCTCCCACCGCAAGCGTCATCGCTGCCAAGCCTCAAGCCCGCGCCTTGCCGTCAAGGCGCATAGCCCGAGCCGAGACGTAAGTCGCCAAACGCCGCATCACGAGGAACGACCTGTCACGAAGCGAAGGCGCGCATGCAATCAGTTTTGCCAGGCTCCCCCGGCGCCTTCCGACTGGCGCGCATGTTAAGCCGAACCCGTCGGAACGCAAGCCGAAGGCCGCGCTCCGCCCAGCCGCTTGCTGGCGTGGCAAAGTGGCTTAAACCCTCAATCGCAACGGAATTCTTGCTCGAACGCCGCTTCCAGTTTAAGCCTCGTCATCATTCTGCCGTGCTTCACCTTGAATTGCGGGCCGTGAGAGCCTGATGAGGCCGGCCCCCCGCCGCAACCGAGGTATAGAGAGACGTGAATCAAGAAGTTTCGACTGAAACGCCCGCCCGCGCGAAAAGCAATGGCGCACTCTATCGCTGGGTGGCGCTCTTCGTTCTTCTGGCAGTGACCGTCGGGGGCGTGCTGCTTTATTGGCGGCATACCGAGATCTACCCCTCGACCGACAACGCCTATACCGGCGCCAACATCGTGCGCGTAGCCTCGCAAGTCTCCGGCCCGATCGCGCATGTCTATGTGGTCGACGACGACAAGGTCGCCACCGGCGATCCGTTGTTCGACATCGATCCCACCCTCTACGACGCAGCGCTGCGCAATGCGCGCGCCCAGTTCGACGCGGCGGCCTCGGCCGCCGGCACGGCCGCCGACGATCTCAAAGCCGCCGCCGACAAGCTCGAGGAAAAACGCGTGGCGCTCGAGGATGCGCTCGGCAAATATCGCGACGCCAAGGCTGCGCAGAAAGCGGGCGAGCCTGCCTCGCAAGCCGCCACCGACGCGCTGAAAGCCTGGCACGACGCCATGCAGGCCTATGCGGACGCTGAGGCCGAATTCGCCAAGACGCAAGACGCCAAGCTGACGGTGACCACTCCCACGGTGCAACTCCGCGCCGCCTCAGCCCAGCTCGACAAGGCGACGCATGATCGGGTGCGCACCCATGTCACCGCCGCCGGCAGCGGCTGGGTCACCAACAGCAATCTGCGGCCGGGCTCCATCGTGCAGGCCGGCACGCCGGCGTTAGCCCTGATCGAGGACGGCAATTGGTGGGTCGACGCCAATTTCAAGGAGACCGATCTCGCCCGCATCAAGCCGGGCCAGCCCGCCACCATCCGGCTCGATATGTATCCCGGCACCAAGCTCGACGGCGTGGTGGAGGCGATCAGCGCGGGCTCCGGCGCGACCTTCTCCGTGCTGCCGCCTGAAAACGCCACCGGCAACTGGGTCAAGGTCACCCAACGCTTCCCGATCAGGATCAGGATTACGACCCAACCCGATCCCGACAAGCCGTTGCGGGTGGGCGCCAGCGCCGACGTAAGCATCGACACCACCGCGCCGGCAGCGGGCGGAAAATGACCCGGCCAAAGCGCGGCGGCGGCACGGGCCGCAAGGGAGGGAAGCCTCCCGTCGACCCGCCGCGACCGGTCGCCGCCGAACCTCATCCCGACCGGCCGCCGATCCCGCTCGTCATCGCCGTGGTGCTGACCGCGGTGCTGGAAGTGCTCGACATCACCATCGTCAACGTGGCGATCCCGCATATGCTGGGCGCCTTCGGCGCGACCGCCGACCAGATCACCTGGGTTCTCACCTCCTATATCGTCGCCGCCGCCGTGGTAATGCCGCTCACCGGCTACCTTTCCAAATGGCTCGGGCGAAGACGGCTTCTGCTCACCGCCATCATCGGCTTCATCGTCTCCTCGGCCCTGTGCGGCGTGGCGTGGAACCTCGAGAGCATGGTGCTGTTCCGGCTGGCGCAGGGCGTGTTCGGCGCACCGCTCGTCCCCTTGAGCCAGGCAATCCTTCTCGATGTCTTTCCGCGCCACCGCGCCGGCCAGGCGCTGGCCATTTTCGGCCTCGGCATCATGGTGGCGCCCGTGATGGGGCCCGCGCTCGGCGGCTACCTCACCGAGGTCTATTCCTGGCGCACGGTGTTCTACATCAACGTGCCGATCGGCCTGTTCGCCCTGCTGATGTCGATCGGCTATCTGCCGTCGCGGGCGATCAAGGACATCAAGACCGACTGGATCGGCATGGGCCTCTTGGTGCTCGCGGTGGGCGCGCTGCAATTCGTGCTCGATCAGGGGCAGATGCGCGACTGGTTCAACTCCCGCCCGATCGTCGTCGGCGCCATCATCGCCGTGTTCGCCACGGCGGCCTTCTTCCTCAGGGGCTGGAACAAGCCTGACAACATCATCGATCTGTCGCTCTTGCGGGACCGCAATTTCGTCGCCGGCACTCTGGCGATTACCGCCTACGGCATCAGCCTGTTCGGCTGGATGGCGTTAATGCCGCTGTTCACCCAGAGGCTGCTCGGTTATGCGCCCGCCCTGGCCGGCACTTTGTTCATCCCGCGCGCCGTGGTCAGCGCCATCACGCTCGCCATCACCGGCAGCATTCTCATTAAACTGTTCGACGCGCGCTATCTCGTCACCGCCGGCCTCGTCATGACCGCGGTCGGCACGCTCATGATGGCGCAATTCACGCTCTATGTGGACTATTGGGGCATCGCCACGCCCGGCATCTGGGGCGGCATCGGTACCGGGCTGTTCTTCGTGCCACTCACCGCCGTGGCCTTCGCCAGCATTCCGAAAAGCCAGCTCGACGAGGCATCGGGCGTCTACGCGCTGATGCGCGGCATCGGCGGCTCGGCCGGCATCGCCGTGGTGAGCTGGCTGTTCGTGCGCCAGGCGCAAATCCATTTCGCCGAGCTGACGGCGCATATCACGCCGTTTAACCGCGAGCTCATGCCCTATCTCTCGCAGTTCGGACTCAACCCGTATTCGCCGCAGTCAGCCCCGTTAGTCGTGCAGGAGATTGCCCGACAGGCGCAGATGCTCGCCTTCAACGATCTGTTCTGGTTCATCGGAGTGGTGACGCTCGCCATCATCCCGCTGATCTTCATCATGAAGAAGCCGGAGAAGGTCGAACTCGTGCCTGCGCATTAGCCGGCGCAAGTGTGTCAGGACTGGATGCGAGAACGGGATCGCCCCCGGGGGCTGGTCCCCGGGGCACGATGCAGGACCTACCGAATTACCAGCAGACTTTGGCGCCCGAGGTGCAGACATAGGGCGAGACCACGCCCGTCCAGCACACGGTGTAGGAATTCGATTTCACGATATCGGGCTTGAAGAAGAGATTCTCGCTCACGCTATCGCGCCAATAAGGCTGCGGCTTAGCGCGCATCGCGGTGACGGTCACCGACCCGAGCTTCTTCGAGGCCTTGTATTGATTGATGGCATCGGCCACGGCGGCCTGCGCGCGGGTGACGGCCGTCACTTTGTCGAATCCGTCCGCGGTACCTGAGAAGCCGAGACAACCTGCCTTGGCCGGTGCGCTCTGAGCCAAGCAGACTCCCGCCGCGATCAGTGCCAGCCCAAAGACGCGCTTAAAAGACCTCATCGGAACGCCTCCCTCGACAACTTAGAGGCAATAAGATTATCGCGCCCGCCAGCGCTTGCCAGTATCTTTGCAGCCGCAGGACAAGGGTTCCTGTCGCGCTGTAGCCTTTGTGCCACAGTCGCGCGCCTTTGGCACGATCCGAAAAAGGTGAAGTCTCAATGACTTGGCGGCTCAGGTGGGGGACGTAGGAAAGAGAGCTCCGATGGCGTCTAAGCTCGTCCTCATAACCGGCGCATCGAGCGGGATCGGCGCGGCGACCGCCAAGCTTTACGGCGCGCGTGGCGCCAAGGTTTTGTTGCTCGCCCGCAATGAAGCGAAGCTCGCCGGGGTGGCGGCCGCCATCGGGCGCGACGGCGGCGCCGCCAGCCCTTACGCGGTCGATCTTGCCGACGCGAACGCCATCGCCGAGACGAGCGCGCGGATCAAGCGCGAGGCGGGAACGCCGGACATCCTCATCAACAATGCCGGCGCGGGCCGCTGGCTCTCCGTGCTCGAGACAAGCGCCGCGGACGCGCTCGCCATGATCGAGGTGCCTTATCTCGCCGCCTTCAACCTGACCCGCGCCTTCCTGCCCGAAATGATTGCGCGCGGCAGAGGCGCGATCGCCTGCATCACCTCTCCCGCCTCTTATGTCGTCTGGCCGAATGCCGCTGCCTATACCGCCGCGCGCCATGCGCTGCTCGGCTTTACCGAGTCGCTCCGCGCCGATCTGCGGCGAACCGGCATCGATGTTACCCTCGTCGTGCTCGGACCGGTCGAGACACCCTATTGGGAGCACAATCCCGGCAGCCGCGAGCATTTGCCCGAGTCAAACCCGATCCTCGCCCCGATCCTCACCGCCGAACAGGCCGCCCAGGCGATCGCTCAAGGCGTTGAGCGGCGGCAGCGCCGCGTGGTCAAGCCGGCGATCCTGCGTGCGCTGTTTTTGCTGAATGCGTTCGCGCCAGGTCTTGTCACACGCCAGCTTCGCCGCGCGGTGAAGCAGCCCTGAGGATGGGCACTACCGTCGCAGAATGCCCGATCGCTTGAGCAGCCAGAACACAAAACCCGACACGCCCGCAAGCAGCAGCAGCACCCAGCCGAAGCCGGAGTGATCGGCAACGAACGGCAAGCCGCCGACATTCATGCCGAAGATGGCGGCGATCAAGCTCGCCGGCAGGAACACGGTGGTAACGATGGCCAGGACCTGGAGATTGCGATTGGTCGGGTCGGCCATTCACAGCGACACCTCTTCTTGCAAGAGATGCGACCGGTCGCGCAGCGCAATCATCTCATGATCGAGCCAATCGAGCCGTTGCGCCAATTTGGCGGTGGCGAATTGCAATGCCTCCTGCCCCGAGCGCTCGATCTCCCGCTCGAAGCGATGGATCAGCGAGCGTTGCGTCGCCAGCTGCCGATGCAGCCGCACTGCCAGCTTGCGGACCCGCCCGAGGGCCTGGTGCTGGTCGCTCGCCTCGGCGATCAGCAACCGCTCCTCGACCTTGTCGAGATCTTCGGCGAGGCCGTCGGCATAGCTCTCGACGGCTTCGACCATGTGCTCGACGATCGCCTCCAGCAACGCGGCTGGGGTGGCGATCTTGCGGCCGCCGCGCAGCGAACGGCGCGTCGCCTCGAGCGCATTCAGGCTCTGCCGCCGGCCGCTGACGACGAGTTTCTCGGTCATGGCGAAATGCAAAAAACCGATCTCATCGGTCACGCCGCTCAAGCCGCAAACGAGATCGGCGAACACGCCATAGACGCAAGCGCCGTCGGCATGCAGTTGCTGATGCCCGTCCGGTGCCAGCATCAGCTCCCGCGCCGCGGCGGGAAGCTCGGGGCCAGACTTCAGAAAATTGCAGGCCCGCGCGTCGGCGAGATTGAAATGCAGCCACAGCCAGCCTTGGGCCACTTCGATCGGCTGGTCGACTGGGAGCTCATGCGCCGATCCATCCTGCTCGAAGCGAAAGGCGGAGATGAGCCCGGGCAAGGGCTTAGCTTCAGCAGCGACCTCGCTCGATTGCTTACTGGCTGCGAACTGCAAGAGGAGCCCTCCCCGCGCAAGAGCCTGCGCCAGCAGCAAAGGACCGGATTGTTACACTCTTGTGACACCCTCCGGAGGGTTCGATGGGCCGATGTTACAAAGGCGACAGAAACGGAGCGCAAGATAAGCGAGAGGCTGGGCCCGATCGCCCTTTGGGAGGGGAGAGGTCGTATGCGCAATCTGCTGCTGCCCTTCACGCCGCGCTATACCCTGCTCACCCTCGCGGCGCTCGGGACCGTCCTGTTGGCGGCGCTGATCTGGCGCTACCCGCAAATCTCCGTCCACCTTGCCGTTCCCCTCGGCATTTTCAGCCTCTTCACGCTGCTCGGCGTGCACGATCTACTCCAGACCAAGCACGCGATCCTGCGCAACTATCCGATCGCCGCGCATCTGCGCTTCATCCTCCAACATATCCGACCCGAGCTGCGCCAATATTTCTTCGAGAACGAGAAGGACGGCATGCCCTTCCCGCGCGACAAGCGCGCCATTGTCTATCAGCGTGCCAAGAAGGCGCTCGAGACCCGGCCATTCGGCACCCACTACGACGTCTACCGCGACCACTATGAATGGCTGCACCACTCGATGGCCCCGAAGCTTCCATCGAGCGATCTGTTCCGCATCACCATCGGCGGCCCCGATTGCACGGCGCCCTACTCGGCCTCCGTGTTCAATATCTCGGCCTTAAGCTTCGGCTCGCTCTCCGCCAACGCCATCCGTGCGCTCAACAAGGGCGCCAGCCTCGGCGGCTTCGCGCATGACACCGGCGAAGGCGGGGTCAGTCCCTATCATCTGGAGCACGGCGGGGACCTGATCTGGGAGGTGGGCTCTGGCTATTTCGGCTGCCGCAATCATGACGGCAGCTTCTCGCCGGAGAAATTCGCCGCCCGCGCCGCGCTCCCGCAAGTCAAGATGATCGAGCTCAAGCTGTCGCAAGACGCCAAGCCCGGGCATGGCGGGGTACTCCCCGCTGCCAAGGTGACGCCCGAGATCGCCCGCATCCGCGACGTGAAATTGGGCGAGGACTGCATCTCTCCCGCGCGGCACGCGACTTTCTCAACTCCGATCGAGCTGCTGCGCTTCATCGCCGAGCTCCGGCGCCTTGCCGCCGGCAAGCCGGTCGGCCTCAAGCTCTGCGTCGGTCATCCCTGGGAGTTCCTGGCCATCGTCAAGGCCATGCTCAAAACCGGCCTCGCCGCCGACTTCATCGTCGTCGACGGCACCGAGGGCGGCACCGGCGCCGCGCCGCTCGAATTCATGGACCATGTGGGCATGCCGCTGCGCGAAGGGCTCACCTTCGTGCATTCGGCGCTAATCGGCGTCAATCTGCGCGACCGGGTCAAGCTCGGCGCCTCGGGCAAGATCACCTCGGCCTTTGACATCGCGCGGGTGATGGCGCTGGGCGCCGATTGGTGCAATGCCGCGCGCGGCTTCATGTTCGCCGTGGGCTGCATCCAGTCGCAGCAATGCCATACCGACCGCTGTCCGACCGGCGTCGCCACGCAAGATCCGGTGCGCCAGCGCGCGCTGGTGGTGCCCGACAAATCGGCGCGGGTGGCGAGCTTCCACAAGGAGACGCTCAAGGCGCTCGGCGAGCTCATCGCCGCCGCCGGCCTCGACCATCCCCGCGAGCTGCGGGCCCACCATTTCGTGCGCCGGCTGGGGCAAGGCACCGTCACCTTCGCCGAGCTTTACCGCACGCTCGATCCCGGCGAATTGCTCACCGGCAGCGACGACCCCCGCTTCCGCGAGCACTGGGCCGTGGCCAGCGCCGACGGTTTTGCCCCGATGCGCGAGCCCGAGCCCACGATTGTGCCCCTTGCGGCCGAATAGCGAGCTGTCTACTCAGAGACCGTGAACCAAAGCTCGACCGGAGCGGCCATCGTGGACATCGACGTTGAAGGCATCGCCCTTCTCACCGATCCCCTGCTCAACAAGGGGACGGCCCTCACCGAGGAGGAGCGCACGGCCTTCAATCTGCATGGCCTGCTGCCGCCGCATGTCGGCACTCTCGACGAGCAGGTCGAGCGCAGGCTGAAGGCTTCTCGCAAATTCGAGACCGATCTCGAGCGCTATCTCTTCCTGCGCGGCTTGCAGGATTCCAACGAGACGCTGTTCTACGCACTGCTCACCCGCAACCTCGCCGAGCTTCTGCCGCTGGTCTATACGCCGACCGTCGGCGATGGCTGCAAGGAGTTCAGCCACTATTCCTATTATCCCCGCGGACTGTTCCTGAGTTGGGCGCACAAGGAGTGCATCAAGGAGATCATCGCGCACAAGCGCTACGACCGCGTCGCGGTCATCGTCGTCAGCGATGGCGAGCGCATCCTGGGGCTGGGCGATCAGGGCGCCGGCGGCATGGGAATCCCCATCGGCAAGCTCGCGCTCTACACGGCGTGCGCCAGCATCGATCCCGCCACCACGATCCTGCTCGATGTCGGCACCGATAATCAGGAGCGGTTGGCCGACCCGCTTTATGTGGGCTGGCGTGAGAAGCGCGTGCGCGGCGCCGACTACGATTCCTTCGTCGAGAGCTTCGTCGCGGCGGTGAGCGAGCGCTGGCCGCATGTCCTGCTGCAATGGGAGGATTTCGCGCGCGGCAATGCCGGGCGGCTGCTGAACCACAATCGCGACCGGCTCACCACTTTCAACGACGACATCCAGGGGACGGCGGCGGTCTGCGCCGGCACGCCGCTCGCCGCGGTGAAGGTGACCGGCGTGCCGTTGGCTGAGCAGCGGATCGCCATTGTCGGGGCTGCGGCTGCGGCATCGCCGCGCTGCTCAAGCGCGCATTGATCGATGCCGGACTTTCGGAGGCCGAGGCGCGCAGCCGCTTCCATGCCGTCGACCGCGACGGGCTCCTGGTCGAAGGCATGGCCGGCCTTGTCGATTTCCAGGCGCCGTTCGTGCGGCAGGCCGGTGACGTCGCAGGCTGGGCGTGCGAGCAGCCGGGCAGGATCGGGCTGCTCGACGTTGTGAAGAACGCCAAGCCGACCGTGCTGATCGGCGTCTCGGCGCAAGGCGCCATGTTCAGCGAGGCCATCGTGCGCGCCATGGCAGCGACGGTCGAGCGGCCGATCATTTCCCCCTCTCCAACCCGACATCCTGCGCGGAAGCCGCGCCGCAAGACCTGATGACCTGGACTGAGGGCCGCGCCGTGATCGGCACCGGCAGCCCCTTCCCCCCGGTCGAATGGAACGGCAATCGTGCCGCGTCGCGCAGACCAACAATGCCTACGTGTTTCCGGGCATGGGGCTTGGCGTGCTGGCGGTGAAGGCAAGGCGCGTGTCCGACGGCATGTTCACGGCAGCCGCCAAGGCGCTCGCCGGCATTTCGTCCGCTTTGCGCGATCCGGCGGCGAGCCTCTTGCCGCCGGTGTCGGAGCTTCGCGTTGTTGCCGTGACGATTGCCGCTTCGGTGGCGAGGCAGGCGCGGGCCGAGGGCTTATGCGCGCCCTTCGATGACGCCGCCCTGCCGGCTCTGATCGCCGCCAAGATGTGGGAGCCGGTCTACCGGCCCTATCGGCGCAAAGTGCTATGATGGAGTTCCCGGCTTAACTCGACGGAGCTTTGCTTGCGCCACGCTCTCTTTGCGACTTTCCTCGCTTTTCTGCTCGCCGCCTCGCCCAGCTTCGCCGCGGGCGGTCCTCCGTATCCCGTCGGTCTCAAGCAGATCGAATTCACCGAGGGCGACCGGGATATTGCTCTGGCGATGTTCTACCCGGCCACGCTGTCGGACAAGTCAACGGAGCCGACCGGGCTCCCCTTCTTCACCAATCTGCATCTCTACAGGGATGCAGAGCTGGCCGAAGGCCGCTATCCGCTGGTGATGCTCTCGCACGGCCGCGGCTCGAACCCGCTGCAATATGCCTGGTTCGCCGAGACGCTCGCCGCTCACGGCTATATCGTCGCCGGGTTGTATCATTATCGCGCCAACACCTATGACCAGACCATCGCCTATCTCTCCAACAA
>JBAUOI010000067.1:0-1752 GCA_049579665.1 Methyloceanibacter sp. | reverse complement strand
CGCCAGCAGCACATTCGGCGGCCCGATCCCGACACCCACCATGGACCGCATCGCCAATGCAGGCCTGCGGTTGAACAATTTCCATACAACCGCGCTCTGCTCGCCCACGCGGGCAGCTCTCCTCACTGGCCGCAATCACCACAGCGTCGACACGGGAGTCATCATGGAAGCTGGAGTCGGATTCCCCGGCTACAACACGCTCGTTCCGCAATCGAAACGCGGCCTCGGCGACATCCTGAAGCTCAACGGTTACAACACGGCCTGGTTCGGCAAGAACCACAACGTCCCCGACTGGCAGACGAGCCAAGCGGGTCCGTTCAATCTCTGGCCCGTCGGCCTCGGATTTGAATATTTTTATGGGTTCGTCGGCGGCGACACCAATCAGTGGGCTCCAGCGCTTGTCGAGAACACACGGCCCATCGAGCCCCCGCACGATGATCCCAACTACAACTTCGACGAAGACATGGCTGACAAGGCGATCGCTTGGCTGCGCATGCAGCATGCCATGGCGCCCAACAAACCGTTCTTCGCCTATTACGCGCCAGGTACTGCGCACGCACCGCATCACGCGCCAAAGGAGTGGATCGAGAAGTTCAAGGGCAAGTTCGATCAAGGCTGGGACAAGCAGCGTGAGCTAACCATCGCCAAGCAGAAGGCCATGGGTATCATCCCGCCCAACACCCAGCTCACCGAGCGGTCGGAGGGTATCGAAGCGTGGGACTCGCTCAATGCCGATGAGAAGAAGGTCTTTGCCCACATGATGGAGGTTTACGCGGCGTCTCTCGCGCATTGCGACTATGAGATGGGACGGATCATCGATGCCATCCAAGAGATGGGCCAGCTCGACAACACGCTCATTATCTACATTCAGGGTGACAATGGTGCCTCCGCCGAGGGCAGCCGTCAGGGTCTGCTCAACGAAATGACCTTCTTCAACAACCTCAAGGAGCCTTTCGACGAAGTGCTGCGCCGCATGGATGAGCTTGGGGGGCCGATGACATTCAATCACTATCCGATTGGCTGGGCGCATGCGATGGACACGCCGTTCCAGTGGACCAAGCAGATCGCCTCGCATTTCGGCGGCACCAAGAATGCGGTTGCTATCTCCTGGCCGAAGCGAATCAACGGACACGGCGAGGTGCACCCGCAATTCGCCCACGTCATCGACATTATGCCGACCATCCTTGAGGCCGTTGGCGTGCCCGCGCCGTTTTCGGTGTACGGCATCCAGCAGGAGCCGGTCGAAGGCACGAGCTTGATGTATGCGTTGTATGATGCTGCCGCCCAATCACGGCACACCACGCAGTATTTCGAGATGTTCGCCAACCGCGCGCTCTACCACGACGGTTGGGTCGCCGCCACGACGCCGATTGCGCCACCCTGGGAGGGAGTCGTCAAACCTGTCGATCCGATCGACGGATATCAGTGGGAGCTCTACAACGTGGCCGATGACTATTCCGAGGCCAACGATCTCGCCAAGTCCAATCCGGAGAAGCTCCGCGAGCTACAGCGGCTGTTCTATATCGAGGCCGTCAAATACAACGTCCTGCCGCTCGATAACACCAAGGTCGAACGTCTCGACGTCAATAACCGGCCGAGCAATATCCGCGGGCTCACCGAGTTCACCTATTACGACGGCATGACCCGCATCCCGGAGGGCGGAGCGCCGGACCTCAAGAACAAGTCTTTCGGCATCAGCGCCGTGGTTGACATTCCAGAGGGTGGCGACGAGGGCTTACTCATGACTCAGGG
>JBAUOI010000066.1:0-2366 GCA_049579665.1 Methyloceanibacter sp. | reverse complement strand
GGAAAAAGCTAAACGGCTAGTCGAGGCTACTTCGTGCCGAGTGGGACCTTGGGCACGAGGCTGGCACCGACGCTGCGGCTGCGGGCCGCGCGCGGCTTGCGCGGGCTCCCACGCCGTACCCGCGGCTTGGGCCCGCCCGCCTTCGATGGGCCTTTCGGTCCGCCGTCGTCGGGCCCCTCGCCCTCGGGATCGGTATCCTCGGTATCGCGCGGACGCACCGGCGTATCGGCCTTGAGATATTCAAAGCCGAGCATCTTCTCCCCGGCCTTCTCCTCTACCAGCACGCGGACGATACCGCCATCCTTCAACGCGCCGAACAGAATCTCCTCGGCCAGCGGCTTCTTGATGTGCTCCTGGATCACGCGCGCGAGCGGGCGGGCGCCGAACTTGTCGTCATAGCCGCGCTCGGCCAGCCAGGCATTCGCCTCCGGCGTCAGCTCGATGGTGATGTTACGGTCGCCGAGCTGGGCTTCCAGCTGGAACACGAACTTCTCCACCACCTTGGCAATCACCTCGGGCGGCAGATTGGCGAAGGTGATCACCGCGTCGAGCCGGTTGCGGAACTCAGGCGTGAACAGGCGATTGATCGCCTCCTCGTCGTCGCCCTCGCGCTTGGCGCGGTTGAAGCCGATCGCCGCCTTGGCGAGATCGCTCGCTCCGGCATTGGTGGTCATGATGAGGATGACGTTCTGGAAGTCGACCCGCTTGCCGTTATGGTCGGTCAGCTTGCCGTGATCCATCACCTGCAACAGGATGTTGAACAGGTCCGGATGCGCCTTCTCGATCTCGTCCAGCAGCAGTACCGAGTGCGGGTGCTGGTCGATGCCGTCGGTCAGAAGGCCGCCCTGGTCGAAACCGACATATCCGGGAGGCGCGCCGATCAGGCGCGACACGGTATGGCGCTCCATATATTCGCTCATGTCGAAGCGGAGCAACTCCACCCCGAGCAGGAGAGCGAGCTGGCGGGCGACCTCCGTCTTGCCGACGCCGGTTGGGCCGGAGAACATGTAGCAGCCGATCGGCTTGCCGGGCTCGCGCAAGCCGGCGCGTGACAGCTTGATCGCGGCGGCAAGCGCCTCGATCGCCTTGTCCTGGCCGAACACCACCCGCTTCAGATCCTGGTCGATGGCGCGTAGCACCTCGGCGTCGGATTTCGACACGGTCTTGGGCGGAATGCGCGCCATGGTGGCGATGGTCGACTCGACCTCCTTGACGCCGATCGTCTTCCGCCGCTGCCGCTCGGGCACCAGCATCTGCGAAGCGCCGGTCTCGTCGATCACGTCGATCGCCTTGTCGGGCAGCTTGCGGTCGTGGATGTATTTCGCCGACAGCTCGACCGCCGACTTGATCGCCTGGCTGGTGTACCGCACCCGGTGGAAGTCCTCGAAATAGGGCTTCAAGCCTTTCAGGATCTCGATCGCGTCGGGCACCGACGGCTCGTTCACATCGATCTTCTGGAAGCGCCGTACCAGTGCGCGGTCCTTCTCGAAATGCTGGCGGTATTCCTTATAGGTGGTCGAGCCGATGCAGCGCAGCGTGCCCGACTGGAGCGCGGGCTTCAGCAGGTTGGACGCATCCATGGCGCCGCCCGAGGTGGCGCCCGCGCCGATCACCGTGTGGATCTCGTCGATGAACATGATGGCGCCGGGATAGTTCTCGATCTCGCGCATCACGGCCTTCAGCCGCTCCTCGAAATCGCCGCGATACCGCGTGCCCGCCAGCAGCGCGCCCATGTCGAGCTGGAAGATGGTCGAATCGGCGAGCACCTCCGGCACGTCGCCCATGACGATGCGGCGCGCCAGGCCTTCGGCGATGGCCGTCTTGCCGACGCCGGGATCGCCGACGAACAGCGGATTGTTCTTCTGCCGGCGGCACAGCACCTGGATGGTGCGCTGGATCTCCGGCCCGCGGCCGATCAGAGGATCGATGCGGCCCGCCCGCGCCTTCTGGTTGAGGTTGATGCAATAGACCTCGAGCGCATCGGCGCCGCGCTTCTTCTCCTCGCCGCCCTCGACCGTCGCCGCGTCCTCGTCGACGCCGCGCACCGCGCGCGGCTCCGACATGCCGGCCCGCTTGGCGATGCCGTGGCTGATATAGTTGACCGCATCGAAGCGGGTCATGTGCTGCTCTTGCAGGAAGAAAGCGGCGTGGCTCTCGCGCTCGGCGAAGATCGCCACGAGCACATTCGCTCCCGTCACCTCCTCGCGGCCGCTCGACTGCACATGCGCCACGGCCCGATGGATCACGCGCTGGAAGCCCGCTGTGGGCTGCGCGTCACCATGCGTGTCGAGCACGAGACCTGACAGCTCGTTGTCGATATAGCCGGTGAGCTTGTCGCGCAGCAGATCGAGATCGACGTCGCAGGC
>JBAUOI010000065.1:0-3778 GCA_049579665.1 Methyloceanibacter sp. | reverse complement strand
GCGCGACGGCATCGAGGCCGACGACATCAAGTCGCGGCTGATCAGCTTTGCCGCGCGCCGCAAGCCGGTCGAGACCGGTCCGCTCACGCTGTCGCGCGCCGGCCGCTATCTCGTGCTGCGCCCGGTCGAGGCGACGCCGTCGCTCGACTGGCTCGCCGCGCAATGCGTCGCTTCCTTCGAGGATTTCGCCGCGCCGCCCTCCGACACCGAGCGCGCGGAATATGCGAGTCCCGCCCTCAACGACTATCAGCGCCTGTTGCTGGAGAGCTTCGGCGATCCGTATGTGCTGAGCGAGTATCGCTTCTCGATCACGCTCACCGGTCCGCTCGATTCAGCGCATCTTGAGCGAGTGGCACAGGCGCTCTGGCCGGTGCTCGAGGAGATCTGCGCATCGGGCGTCAACGTCGATGGTCTGTCGTTGTTCGGCGAGAACGGCCGCGCGCCGATGCGGCTGATCGGCCGGTATCGGCTGGGTACCCAAGCCTAGGGAGCAAGGCCCATTCCCCAGCCAACCATGCGGCTGGGGAATGGGCCAAAGTTTTGACACACGGGGTCGTCACCCTCTTTCCCGCTGCGGACCCGGGGGTGCGAAATGCCTGATTACGAGGAAATCCTCTCCTTCCTTGCCGCCAACCCGCCGGAGCTTGCTGCCGAGCGCGAGTTGCACGCCTCGCTGTTGGAGCTGATCGCCAAATGTTTGCGTTCCGACTCGCTTGCCGCCGAGGAGGATGAGATTTTGCCGGAAGGCATGCCGTCGTGCCGGCTCCGCTGGATGGATTTGAACTGACCTCCGGCTTCTGCTGATTTGTATCTGCGTCATGCGACCCATGGCATTTGCGCGAGCCGCCTATGGGTGCTATCTGAAACGAGATGGGCCGCCTGGGCGCTGGATGGCCAGCATTTTCGCATTTAGGGGGAGTTAGCCTCATCATGAGGGAAAGCGTCGCCGTCAAGCATTCGGCCGAGCCGACTTCAGCCGACGATATCGTTCGCAGCTTCATCACGAGCATCGATACCGCCAAGCGCGCCGAGCAGCCTTATCGCAACTGGTCGCTCACCGCCTGTTTCCCCGCCGATGTCGTTGACGACATTCTCGCGCTGCCCTTCGAACCGCCCTAGCTCGACGGCGTGTCTGGCAAGCGCGAGCTGCACAACAACACCCGCAAATATTTCGATGTCGAGAACCGCGAGCGCTTCCCCGTCTGCGCGGCGGTGGCGCAAGCCTTCCAGGACAAGCGGGTGACGAGCCATATCGAGAAAATGTTCGGCACCAATCTCAAGGGCACCTATCTGCGCATGGAGTTCGCGCAAGACATCGACGGGTTCTGGCTCGAGCCGCATAGCGATTTGGGCGTCAAGCTTTTCACCATGCTGCTCTATCTGTCGAAGGACCCGAGCCACAAGGATCTCGGCACCGACATCTACGACGCCGACAAGAAGCGGGTCGGCCGCTCGCCCTTCGCGCCCAATGCCGCAATGATCTTCGTGCCCGCGGACAACACCTTTCACGGCTTCCAGAAGCGCCCGATCAAGGGCGTGCGCACCTCGCTGATCATCAACTACGTCACCAATGAGTGGCGCGCGCGCGAGCAGCTCGCCTTCCCCGAAGCGCCGATCGCTTAGCTCCTCCGTTCCCTTCAGACTCGTCATGGCCGGGCTCGTCCCGGCCATCTACGTTTTTCGTCTGCCGGTAACTCTGGCTCCGTCATACCGGCGAAAGCCGGTATCCAGAGACGCAAACTCGGTGCCGGTAGCCCTGGATTCCGGCTTGCGCCGGAATGACGAAGCCGGTGAGATTGCGCATGAGCAAGGTCGCGTGGATCGGACTGGGCACCATGGGCTTTCCCATGGCCGGCCATCTCAAGACGCGTGGCGGACACGAGGTCACCGTATTCAACCGCACGCGCGCCAAGGCCGATGCCTGGGTCGCCAAGTTTGGCGGCAGGTCGGCGCCCTCCCCCGCCGCGGCCGCCAAGGGCGCGGACTTCGTCTTGACCTGTGTCGGCAACGACGACGATCTCCGCGCGGTGACGCTCGGGCCTGACGGCGCCTTTCAGACGCTTGCGCCAGGCGCGATCTTCGTCGACCACACGACAGCATCAGCCAGGATCGCCCGCGAGCTGCATGAGGCCGCGAGAGAGCGCGGCGCTGGAGCGCTCGACGCGCCGGTCTCTGGCGGTCAGTCGGGCGCCGAGAACGGCACGCTCACGGTAATGGTGGGCGGCGATGACTCGGATTTTCGCAAAGCCAAGCCGGTGATCGAGGCCTATGCCCGCGCCGTCAATCTGATCGGGGCGGCTGGTTCGGGACAGCTCACCAAGATGGTCAATCAGATCTGTATCGGCGGGCTGATCGAGGCGCTATCCGAGGCGCTGCATTTCGCGGAAGCGGCCGGTCTCGATGTCGGACGCGTGGTCGACACCATCTCCAAGGGCGCGGCCCAGTCCTGGCAAATGGACAATCGCTGGAAGACGATGATCGACGGCAAGTTCGATTTCGGCTTCGCCGTCGATTGGGTGCGCAAGGATTTCGCGCTGGTGTTCGAGGAGGCGCGCAGGAACGGCGCGGAGCTTCCCGTGACGGCGCTGGTCGATCAGTTCTACGCCGAGATCCAGGCGATGGGCGGCGGCCGCTGGGACACGTCGAGCCTGATCGCCCGCCTCGACCGGAAATAGCGCCGCGGCTTAGACTCTTCGCTCTTCCACGGCGTAGTCGAGCGGCAGCGCGGTGGTGAACTTGATCTGCTCCATGGCGAAGGACGAGCTCACGTCGGAGAGCTCGATCTTGGCGATCAGCTTCTTGTAGAAGGCGTCGTAGCGCTCGATGTCGGGCACCACCACGCGCAACAGATAATCCACCTGCCCGCTCATGCGGTAGAACTCGACCACTTCGGGGAACTCCTTCAGCGCCTCATGAAAGCGCTCGAGCCATTCTTGCGTGTGATGGCTCGTGGTGATGGAGACGAACACGGTCACCCCGACATTGACCTTTTTGGGGTCGAGCAGAGCGACGCGCCGCTGGATCACGCCAAGCTCCTCGAGCTTCTGGATGCGGCGCCAGCAGGGCGTGGTGGAGAGCCCGATTTGCTTGCCGATCTCGGCGACCGGCAGGGTGCAATCCTTCTGCAGGATGCCGAGAATTTTTCTGTCCATACGATCAAGCATGGCCGACCTTATGATATTTTTCCGCGATTCCAGCAAAACACGGATTCCTTTTTCATTCACCGTAATCTCTATCAGCTTAGTAGATTATTTTTCTCCCGCTCGCAAGCGGAAAATTTAGAGCAGCCTTTTCACCTCGCGGCGGAGCGCCGGCAGCAGCTCCTCCTCGAACCATGGATTGTTCCTGAGCCACGCATTGTTGCGCCAGGAGGGGTGCGGCAGCGGCAGCACGCGCGGACGGCCCTTGCGCTGCAAATGCGTCCGCCAAGCCAGCATCGTCTCTTGCAGCGTATTTCCCGCCGCGTCGCCGAGATGGAAATTTTGCGCGTAGGAACCCACCGCCAGCACGAGCTCGACCTGCGGCAGCGTCGCGAACAATCTGCGGTGCCAGAGGTCCGCGCATTCGCGCCGCGGTGGGAGATCGGCGCCCTTCGCGTCCTGTCCCGGAAAGCAGAAGCCCATCGGCACGATGGCAAGCCGCCTTTCGTCATAGAATTCTCGCGGCGTCACGCCCATCCAATCGCGCAAGCGGTCGCCGGAGCGGTCGGTGAAGGGCGTGCCCGAGACATGCACCTTGGTGCCTGGCGCCTGGCTGCACACCGCAAGCCGCGCGGTCG
>JBAUOI010000064.1:0-12744 GCA_049579665.1 Methyloceanibacter sp. | reverse complement strand
GAAAGTGCTGCTCGCCGACGAGCCGACCGGCAATCTCGATCCACCAACCGCCGAGCGCGTTTTCGAGCAGCTTCTGAAGCTCGTGCGGCAATCAGGGGTCGCCGCTGTGATCGCCACGCACAATCTCGACCTTGCCGCCCGCATGGAGCGCGTCTTGCGGCTCTCCGACGGTCTCTTGGTCGAGGAAGAGGTTGCGGTCATCGAGGTGGCCCAGCGCTAGGCTACTTGCGGTTGGAACAAAAGAAGAACATTATTGGAGGGCGGATAGCGGGGATATGTCCGACTAGCCCTTCAACGGTCCGGCCGAATCCGAGAGGGTGAACCTCACCAAGCCGCATCGCAGGAGCATGTCGCCAGCAATGACGAGCGAGACTCAACCCTTCGTGCATCTCAGGCTGCACTCGGCCTATTCGCTGCTCGAAGGCGCGCTCACCATTCAGAAGCTCGCCGCGCTGGCGAAGGCTGACGGTGCGCCGGCGCTGGCGCTCACCGACTCGAACAATCTCTTCGGCGCGCTGGACTTTTCCGAGGCTCTCGCCGAAGCCGGCATCCAGCCGATCATCGGGCTGACGCTCTCGCTGACCTTCGCCGCCGAGCGGGAGACCGCTGCGCCCGGCGTGGATCTCAACGGCCCGCGTGCCGACGGGCGCATCGCGCTCCTTGCCAAGGACGCGCAAGGCTACGCCAATCTCATGCGTCTCTCGACCGAAGTCTATTTCGCGGCGAGCGAGTCGGGCGAGGCGGTGGCCAGCATCGGTCAACTAGCGGAGCGAGCCGAAGGTCTGATCCCGCTTACCGGCGGCCTCGAAGGGCCAATCGACGTGGCGCTCGCCGAGGGCAACCCCGAAGCTGCCCACGCGCGGATCGAGGCGCTGCACACAATCTTCGGCGACCGCCTTTATGTCGAGCTTCAGCGCCACGGCCTGCCGCAGGAGCGGGCGGTCGAGCCACAATTGCTCAAGCTCGCTTATGACCTCGACTTGCCCATCGTCGCGACCAACGAACCCTATTTCGCCACGCAAGAGGATTTCGAAGCGCATGACGCGCTGATCTGTATCGCCGAGGGGAGCTACGTCGCGGTCGACGACCGGCGCCGCTTGAGCCCCGAGCATTACTTCAAGACCGGCGCGCAGATGCGGGCGTTGTTCGCAGATCTGCCGGAGGCACTGGAGAACACCGTCGAGATCGCGCGTCGCTGCGCCTACCGGCCGCTGCAACGCCAGCCGATTCTCCCGCCCTTTCTCACCGGCGGCGAAGCGTCCACCGCGCTCGGCGAGACCGAAGCGGCTGAACTTAGGCGACAGTCAGAGGGGGGGTTGAAGGAGAGGATCGCCCAATACGGCGTGGCGCCCGGTTTCGACGCGGCCGCCTATGCCGAGCGGCTAGCCTTCGAGCTCGATGTCATCACCCGCATGAACTATCAGGGCTACTTCCTGATCGTCGCCGACTTCATCAAATGGGCCAAGGCCGAAGGCATCCCGGTTGGCCCCGGTCGCGGCTCCGGCGCGGGCTCACTCGTCGCTTATGCGCTCACCATCACCGATCTCGATCCGATCCGCTTTGGGCTGCTGTTCGAGCGCTTCCTCAATCCGGAGCGCGTGTCGATGCCCGATTTCGACATCGACTTCTGTCAGGACCGCCGCGACGAGGTGATCGCCTATGTGCGGGAACGTTACGGCGCGCATCGCGTGGCCCATATCATCACCTTCGGCAAGCTCCAGGCGCGCGCGGTGTTGCGCGATGTCGGCCGCGTGCTGCAAATGCCCTACGGCCAGGTCGATCGGCTGTGCAAGCTCGTGCCGATGAACCCCGCCAATCCCATCACCCTGCCGCAGGCCATCGCCGCCGAGCCGAGGCTGCAAGAGGCGCGCGACGCCGAGCCCATCGTGGCGAAGCTGCTCGATATCGGCCAGCGGCTCGAGGGGCTCTATCGTCACGCCTCGACCCATGCGGCGGGCGTTGTCATCGCCGACCGGCCCTTGATCGACCTCGTGCCGCTCTACCGCGATGCGCGCGCACAACTGCCGGCGACCCAGTTCAGCATGAAATGGGCCGAAGCCGCGGGGCTGGTGAAGTTCGATTTCCTCGGCCTCAAGACGCTCACCGTGATCGAGACGGCACGGAAGCTGATTGCCCGGCGCGGTATCGACATCGATCCCGCCAAGCTCGCGCTCGATGACCCCGCGACGTTCGCGCTGCTACAGAAGGGCGACACTGTCGGCGTGTTCCAGCTCGAAGGTCAGGGCATGCGCGACGCGCTCAGGAAGCTCAAGCCCGACCGCTTCGAGGACATCATCGCAATCGTGGCGCTGTACCGGCCCGGCCCGATGGACAACATCGATTCCTATGTGAACCGCAAGCACGGGCGCGAAGGCATCGAGAGCCTGCACGACTCGATCGCGCCGATTCTCGGTGAGACCTACGGCGTCATCATCTACCAAGAGCAGGTGATGCAGATCGCCCAGGTGCTCTCCGGCTTCTCGCTCGGCGAGGCCGATCTCCTCCGGCGCGCCATGGGCAAGAAGATCAAGAAAGAGATGGCGGCGCAGAAAACTCGCTTCGTCGAAGGCGCGGTCGGCAACGGCGTCGAGCGGGGCCGCGCCGAATATATCTTCGAGCTGGTGGCGAAATTCGCGGGCTACGGCTTCAACAAGTCGCACGCCGCAGCCTACGCCCTGATCGCCTATCAGACCGCTTATCTCAACGCTAACTACCCTACAGAGTTCATCGCGGCGTCGATGACGCTCGATATGGGCAATGCCGACAAGCTGAACGGCTTCGCGCAAGAAGCGCGGCGTCTGGGGCTTCGCATCGAGCCTCCCTCGGTGAACCGCTCCGAGGTCGGCTTCATCCCGAGCGAAGGCGCGATCCGCTATTCGCTTGCCGCGCTGAAGAATGTCGGCCGCCACGCGGTCGAGCACATTTGCGCCGAGCGCGAGGCCAAGGGACCGTTCCGCGATGTCTCGGACTTCGCGCGGCGCATCAACCCGCGGCTCGTCAACAAGCGCGCCTTGGAGACGCTGGCCGCAGCCGGCGCGCTGGATGAGCTCGGGCTCGACCGCGCCACCGCCTTCGCCAATGTCGATCGCATGATCGCGGCGGCCAACCGGTCGCTTGAGACGAGCGCCGAAGGCCAGGACGATCTCTTTTCCGGTGCCAAGCATGCGCCACCGCCGATCGATCTTCGTCCCGCCAAGCCCTGGGTGCCGACCGACCGGCTGTCGAAGGAGTTCGAGGCGGTGGGCTTCTTCCTCACCGGCCACCCGCTCGACGACTATAAGGACGTATTGGAAGCGCTTGGCGCCGAGACCTGGCTTGAGTTCGCCGCCAAGGCGCGGACGCGCCGCGTCGTCGGCACGCTTGCCGGCACCGTGCTGCATGCCCGCGAGCGCAAGGGCAAAAGCGGCAATGCTTATGCCTTCGTCGCCTTCTCGGACCCGACCGGCCAGTTCGAGGCCGTGGTGTTCTCGGAGGCCCTTGCCGCATCGCGCGCGCTGCTCGAACCCGGCACCGCCGTGCTGGTCGACGTCGAGGGTGAGGCCGACGGCGAGACCGTCAAGGTGAGAGTTCAGCGCGTTGCCTCGCTGGATAAGGCAGCCGAGGCGCGCCATGCCGGCATGAAGATTTATGTCGAGGACACCCGCGCACTTGCCGCGCTTGCCGAGCAGGTGGGTGGAGGCGGCGGGCAGGGGCAGTTCCGCTTGGTGCTGCGGCTCGAGGACCGGGAGGTCGAGTTCGTGCTACCGCAAGGCATCGACGCGACGCCCAAGCAACGGAGCGCGCTGAAGCTGGTCGAAGGGGTCGCCGCGATCAGCGCGCTTTAAGGGCCCTTAGCCTCAACTTCCGCGGGCGCTGGCCCTTGCCAAGCCTGGATTGCCTCCCTATAAACCGCCCATCTCACACGCGGGACGCTAAAGCGTCACATAGGCGATTCCATACCTATGCGCTCGCTCCGGTGGTTGGGTTTTCAGCCCAATCCTCCTTGTCCCGCGGCGGCCGAACCGGAAAAAGGAGTCAGCAGTCCAATGGCACTGCCCAATGTTACTATGCGTCAGCTGCTTGAGGCTGGCGTGCATTTTGGTCACCAGACCCACCGCTGGAACCCGAAGATGGCGCCGTTCATCTACGGCTCCCGCAACAACATCCACATCATCGATCTGACCCAGACCGTGCCGCTTTTGTATCAGGCGCTGCTAACGGTCTCCGACGTCGTCGCCAAAGGCGGCCGCGTTCTCTTCGTCGGCACCAAGCGTCAGGCCTCGGAAGCCGTCGCCGATGCTGCGAAGTCCTGCGCGCAATATTACGTCAATCACCGCTGGCTCGGCGGCACGCTGACCAATTGGCGCACCATCTCCAACTCGATCAAGCGGCTCAAGTCGCTCGAGGAGTTGCTGGCCGGCGACCACCACGGTCTCACCAAGAAGGAGCTGCTCCAGCTCACGCGCGAGAAGGACAAGCTCGAGCGCTCGCTTGGCGGCATCAAGGACATGGGCGCGTTGCCCGACCTGATGTTCGTCATCGATACCAACAAGGAATCGATCGCCATTGCCGAGGCGCGCAAGCTGCATATGCCGGTGGTGGCGGTAGTCGACTCCAATTGTGATCCGGATGGCATCAGCCATCCCATTCCCGGCAACGACGACGCCGGTCGCGCCATCACGCTCTATTGCGACCTGATCTCGCGCGCCGCCATCGACGGCATCGAGCGGGCGCAAGGCGCCGTGGGCATGGATCTCGGCGCCGCCGAGGAGCCTGTCGCCGACCCAGCGCTTGAAGGCGAAGAGGAGGGCGAGCGCCCAGCCGCCGACCGTCGCCCCAAGAAGAAGCCGGCCCGGCCCGATAGTAGGGGCCCGGGCAGGGGCGGCCCGAGGCAAGACGGCAAGCGGCCGCCGCGCAAGCCTAGGGGTGCGCAATCCGCGACCGAAGGCGCCGCGGCCAGGGACGAATAGAAGACGCGCCCAAATGCTGGGCGATAGAGGTTAAGTGTGATGGCGACAATTACCGCAACCATGGTGAAGGACCTGCGCGACAAGACGGGCGCAGGCATGATGGATTGCAAGGCGGCGCTCGCCGAGACCAAAGGCGACGTCGAGGCCGCGGTCGATTGGCTCAGGACCAAAGGCCTCGCCAAGGCCGCCAAGAAAGCCGGCCGCGTCGCCGCGGAAGGATTGATCGGCCTTGCCGCCGACGCGAAACAGGCGGCTCTGGTCGAGGTCAATTCCGAGACGGATTTCGTGGCCCGCAACGAGGCGTTCCAGAAGCTGGCGTCGGGCATCGCCGAGGCCGCGCTTCACGCCAAAGGCGATCTCGATAAGCTCTCCGAGGCGAAATTCCCGGGCGGCGGCGCCACCGTCGCCGATACCATCAAGGAGATGGTCGGCTCGATCGGCGAGAACATGACGCTCCGTCGAACCGCGCATCTCACGGTCAAGAACGGCGCGGTCGCAAGCTACATGCACAACGCGATCGCGCCCGGCCTCGGCAAGATCGGCGTCATCGTCGCGCTCGAGTCGACGGGCACCCCGGATGACGTCAAAACGTTCGGCCGCCAAGTCGCCATGCATATCGCTTTTGCCAATCCGCAAAGCCTCGATGTCGACGGCCTCGACAAGGCGCTTGTCGAGCGCGAGCGCGCGGTTCTCACCGAGCAGGCGAAAGAGTCTGGAAAACCGGCCCCGGTCATCGAGAAGATGGTCGAGGGCCGCTTGCGGAAATTCTACGAGGAGGTCGTGCTTCTCGCGCAGCCTTTCGTGCACGCTTCCGAGACCACCGTGGCCAAGGCCATGGAAGCCGCCGGCAAGACGGCCGGCGCGCCGATCAAGATTACTGGTTTCCACCGGTTTGCCTTGGGCGAGGGGATCGACCGGGCGGAAACCGATTTCGCCGCGGAGGTTGCCGCGGCGGCATCGCAATCCTAGGGTGGAGCCTGTGCGGGGGGCGATACTCCGCGCGCGCTCGCAGACCCGCCACTTGCGCCGGAGTTTGAGCTGATGGCAAAGCCTCAGGCGGCCGAAAAGCTTCGCTATCGGCGAATCCTGCTCAAATTGTCAGGCGAGGCGCTCGCCGGCGACAAAGGCTACGGCATCGACCTCGGCGTGATTGCCGGGATCGCTCGCGACGTCGTCGCGGCTGCCGCTTCCGGCGCCGAGATTTGCCTCGTGATTGGCGGCGGTAATATCTTCCGTGGGCTGAGGGCGGACGAGGTCGGCATCGACCGGGCGCGCGCCGACTATATGGGCATGCTGGCCACGGTGATGAACGCGCTCGCGCTGCAGACCGCGATCGAGCGCGAGGGCAAACCGGCAAGGGTACTCTCGGCCATTCCGATGCCCACGATCTGCGAATCCTATATCCGCGACAAGGCGCTCGATCATCTCGGCAAGGGCCGGATCGTGATCTTCGCCGGCGGCACCGGCAACCCGTTCTTCACCACCGATACCGCCGCCGCGCTGCGTGCCGCTGAGATGAGCTGCGAGGCGCTGTTCAAGGGCACCCAGGTTGACGGGGTCTATTCCGCCGACCCGCAAAAGACGCCGAACGCCCGCCGCTACGAGCAGCTCAGCTATGACGACGTCCTTAAGCAAGATCTGCGCATCATGGATGGTGCCGCAATCGCCCTTGCCCGAGACAATCGGATTCCGATAATTGTGTTTTCGATCAAGAGCCAAGGCGGCTTGGCTCTAGTATTGCAGGGAAAAGGCTCCTCGACCACGATAGATGGCGGCAAGGGAGCCTAGGAAACGCGGAGGTTCGGCCGGGTTGCGCTCTAAAGGAGCGCGCGCGGCGGAGCAGGGAAGGCGACATGTCTAGCTTCGACCTTAAGGAGATCGAGCGGCGGATGCGTGGCGCTCTCGGCGTGTTGAAGCAGGAATTCGGCGGATTGCGGACCGGTCGTGCCAATGCGAGTCTGCTGGACCCGATCATGGTCACGGCCTACGGCAACCCCATGGCACTCAATCAGCTCGCCACCATCAACGTTCCCGAGTCGCGGCTGATCACCGTGCAGGTTTGGGACCGCAGCCAGGTCGGCGCGGTTGAGCGCGCCATCAGGGAGTCCGATTTGGGGCTCAACCCAGTGGTCGAGGGACAGCTCCTGCGCCTGCCGATCCCCGAGCTGAACCAGGAACGGCGCCAGGAGATCGCCAAGGTCGCTCATAAATATGCCGAGCAGGCGCGCGTCGCCGTGCGCAATGTGCGCCGCGACGGCATGGAGCATTTGAAGAAGGCTGAGAAAGATCACGAAATGGGCAAGGACGAGCACCACTCGCTTTCGACCAAGGTGCAGGACTTGACCGACAAGATCATCAAGGAAATCGACGAGGCCCTTGCCAGCAAGGAAGCCGAGATCATGCAGGTCTAATTGGGCAAGACCAGAGGAAACGCCCTTACCCCTAACCCGGAGCAGCCGAACGTGACGCTTGCGGTGGATAAGCTTGCTTGGCAATCGGCCGACAGACCGGCCGTGCGCCATGTCGCGATCATCATGGACGGCAACGGGCGCTGGGCGGCCGAGCGCGGCCTACCCCGTGCCGAGGGTCATCGCCAGGGTGTGGAAAGCGTGAGGCGCACGGTCGAGGCCGCGCTCGATCTCGGTATCACTCATCTCACCTTGTTCAGCTTCTCCTCCGAGAACTGGTCGCGGCCCAAGCACGAGATCAACGACCTGTTTGGTCTGTTGCGCCGCTTCATCCGCCGCGATCTAGCCGACTTGCATAAGAACGGCGTGAAGATCCGCGTGATCGGCACGCGCTCAGGGCTCGATGCCGACTTGTTGAGGATGCTCGACGACGCGATCGAGCTCACCAAGGATAATGTCGCGCTCAATCTCACCATCGCCTTCAATTACGGGGCCCGCGACGAGATCGCCCGCGCCGCGCGCCAAATCGCCGAGGAGGTGGCAAAGGGCCGCCTTGCTCCTGCCGAGGTCACGGAGGAGCGTTTCGGGTCCTATCTCGACACGGCCAATCTTCCGGATCCCGATCTGCTGATTCGCACGAGCGGCGAGCTCCGTCTGTCGAACTTCCTGCTCTGGCAACTTGCCTATGCCGAGTTTGTGTTCGTCGACGCATATTGGCCGGACTTCTCGCGCGAGCAACTGGAAGCGGCGATCGCCGAATATCAGCGGCGCAGCCGGCGCTTCGGCGGCACGTCCGCGAGATCCACCGCGTGACGCAGGCGGGATCGGTTCCCGACAACGGCCGCGAGGGCAAAGCTCGCCGAAAGTCCGAACTGGCGATTCGCATCGTTTCGGCCGTCGCGCTCGCCGCGCTCGCGATCGGCGCCACGATCTACCAGCCCTGGACCTTTCTCGTTCTCGTCATGGTCGGCAGTCTGCTCGTCGCTTGGGAATGGGGAAGGCTCACGCGGGGCAACGGGTTCGACGGCACGGCGCTGGTCGCCGCGGTGAGCGTCGCTGCCGTCGCGATTTTCGTTTCCCTCGACCGTCCCGGCCTTAGCCTGTTCGTGTTTGGTGCGGCGGCGACGGTGATCGGAGTTACGACGTTTCCATCTGGCCGGGCCGGCTGGGCGCTTACCGGTCTCGCTTACGCGGCACTCCCCGCCGCCGCACTCGTTTGGCTCCGTGGCGATCCTGCTTGGGGTGCCGCCGCCGTGCTCTATCTTTTTGCCGTAGCCTGGACCACGGATACGGCCTCTTATGCCGCCGGGCGCCTTATCGGCGGCCCTAAGCTCGCGCCGCGCATCTCGCCCAACAAGACCTGGAGCGGGTTTATCGTCGGCGCCCTGACACCGGCCCTGGTCGGGTATGCTTTTGCCGAGGCACTCAAGGAGACTTCGGCCATGAAGCTTTCGCTCGTGAGCGTCGTGCTCGCGCTCGCTTGCCAAATGGGCGATTTGATCGAGAGTGCCGTGAAACGCCGCTTCGGAGCCAAGGATGCGAGTCAGATGATCCCCGGTCATGGTGGCTTGCTCGACCGCATCGACGGCCTCTTGCTTGCCGCCATCGTAGCGGCCCTTATCGCCCTCCGCGATCCGGCGAGCCCCGGCCGCGGCCTGCTGATTTGGTGACCCCGTGCTCCCGTCATTCACATCGCTCAGCATCGACATCGAGACCAGGGCGGTCAGGCCACCGCGGCGGATTTCCGTCCTCGGCGCCACCGGCTCGATCGGCGAGAGCACACTCGATCTGATCGGCCGCAATCCTTCGGCCTATCGCGTCGCCGCGCTCACCGGCGGCCAGAACGCCGCCCGCCTCGCCGAGCTCGCCATCCTGCATCGCGCTGAGTTTGCCGTGATCGCCGATCCCGAGGGCTATGCCGCATTGCGCGCGCACCTTGCCGGCACCGGCATTGAGGTCGGGGCAGGGGAAGACGCCCTCCTCGAAGCCGCCAGCCGACCTGCCGACTGGGTCATGGCGGCGATCGTCGGCGCGGCGGGGCTCAAACCGACACTCCAAGCCGTGCGGCAGGGCACGCTCACCGCGCTGGCCAATAAGGAGTGCCTGGTTTGCGCGGGCGATATCTTCATGGCCGAGGTGGCGCGGGCCAAGGCGACGCTGCTTCCCGTGGATTCGGAGCATTCGGCCGCCATGCAGGTGATGACCGGGACGCGGCCCGAGCGAATCGAGCGGGTTTGCCTCACCGCCTCGGGCGGACCGTTCCGCTCATGGAGCCTCGATCAGATGCGCGCCGCCCGGCCCGATCAGGCGCTCAACCATCCCAACTGGTCGATGGGGCCCAAGGTCACGATCGATTCGGCGACGCTGATGAACAAGGGGCTCGAGCTGGTCGAAGCGCATCACCTCTTTGGGCTAACGCCGGACCAGCTCGACGTGCTGATCCACCCCCAATCGATCGTGCACTGCCTCGTGCATATGAGCGACGGGTCGGTGCTCGCGCAAATGGCCTGCCCCGATATGCGCACGCCCATCGCCTATAGTCTGGCCTGGCCCGAGCGCATGCACGCCCCGACCAAGCGCCTCGACTTGGCCGCCCTCGGCATGCTGAGTTTCGAAGCTCCCGATGAGGAGCGATTCCCCGCGCTTAAGCTCGCGCGCGGCGTATTGGCGGAGGGGGGAAGTGCCGGTACCGTGCTTAATGCCGCCAATGAAGTGGCCGTGGAAGCCTTTCTCGCTGGGCGAATCGGCTTCCTTTCCATCGCCGCATTGGTCGAGGCGACGCTTGCAGCGAACACCGGATTGACTACATCTCACCGCGGAAGCGTCGATGACGTGCTTGCCATTGACGCCGAGGCTCGGGCGACGGCCCGGTCTTTCTTGGCGCGGTTTGCTTAACCCGGACGGCCGGGCTAAGAAGGGTCAAATTTGAAGGGTCAAATTTCAAGGATAAGCCATATCGATGGATACCCTGGTTCAACTCTCCGGCTTCGGCGACACGCTGCTCGGCTATCTTCTTCCGTTCCTGTTCGTGCTGACCGTGGTGGTGTTCGTCCACGAGCTCGGCCATTTCCTTGTGGCTCGTTGGTGCGGCGTGGCGGTCAAGACCTTCTCGATCGGCTTCGGTCCCGAGATCGTGGGCTTCAACGACCGGCACGGCACGCGCTGGCGGTTGTCCTGGATACCGCTTGGCGGCTACGTCAAATTCATCGACGACGAGAATGCCGCAAGCGCGGGTCAGAAATCGCTCGAGCAATTGACACCGGAGGAGCGGGCGCGCAGCTTCCAGGGCAAGTCCTTGGGCCGACGCGCGGCCATCGTCGCTGCCGGCCCGATCGCCAATTTCATTCTCGCGGTCGTTATCTTCACGATGATCTTCGGCCTGTTCGGCGAGCGCATCACCGCGGCAAAGGTTGATATCGTCACCCCGGGAAGCGCCGCAGAAAGAGCCGGCTTCCTCCCGGGCGACAAGGTCATCAGCATCGACGGTCAAGTCATCGAGAGCTTCAGCGAGATGCAGCGCATCGTCGGCATGAGCCCCGATCAACCGCTCCACTTCACTGTCGAGCGCGACGGCAAGACCATCGACATCACGGCGACGCCCGAGCGCAAGGAGATCACCGACAATTTCGGCAACGTCATTCGACTCGGGCTGTTGGGCATTCAACGCAGCGCCTCTCCCGACGATTGGACGCTCAAGCGCCACGACCCTGTCACCGCTTTCATGATGGCGGTGAAGGAGTGCTACTTCGTCGTCTCGCGGTCTCTAGGCTATCTCTACGACGTGGTCACGGGGCGCGAATCCGCCGACCAGCTGGGCGGTCCAATTCGAATCGCCCAAGTCTCAGGACAGGTTGCAACCGCAGGCTTTGTCGCGCTGCTCAACCTTGCCGCGATCATCTCCGTCAGTATTGGGCTGTTGAATCTGTTCCCGATACCAATGCTCGATGGAGGTCATCTTCTGTTCTACAGCATCGAGGCCATCAGGGGCCGACCCTTGAGCGAAAGCACTCAAGAAATCGGCTTCCGCATTGGGCTCGCCTTTGTGCTGATGCTGATGATCTTTGCAACCTGGAATGACTTGATCCACCTGAAATTTTTGTGAGAGTACCGGTTTGAGACATAGCGCTTTGCGGGGGCCGAAAGGCCCCCGTTGGCGTAATGCGGCGGGAATCAAAAATCGGCCACAAACGAGTGGCCAGTTTGCTTCCTGAAGCCGTAGCGGCGGCGGGGATCCGGCTCGAGGGGAAGACACCAGCAATGGTGCGGTGGACGTTGGCCAGAGGGCTGCTTGCGGCCCTCCTTGTGGTGAGTACCGTCCCGCTCTCGCTGGTACTGAGCGCGAGTATTGGCGACTTTTCCGCGCACGCCCAAGGTGTCATCCAGAACATCCGCGTCGAAGGCTCTAAGCGGGTCGAGCCTGAGACGGTCCGCTCCTATCTCACCTTCTCCACCGGCGACGCTTACGATCCCGCGCAGATCGACGAATCGCTGAAGGCGCTGTTCGCCACCGGCCTGTTCCAGGACGTCCGCATCCGGCGCGAAGGCGGCACCATCGTCATCGTCATCGTCGAGAACCCGATTGTCAGTCGAGTGGCCTTCGAGGGGAACCGGGAGGTCGAGGACGAAACGCTGGCCGCCGAAGTGCAGCTCAAGGCGCGCGCGGTCTATACCCGCGCCCGCGTGCAAGCCGACGTGCAGCGCATCCTCACCGTTTATCGTCGCCAAGGCCTCTACGGGGCGAGCGTCGATCCCAAGATCATCAACCTCGATAACAATCGCATCGATGTGGTGTTCGAGATTAACGAGGGCCCGGTCACCAAGGTGCGCGCCATCAACTTCATTGGCAACGTGGCTTTCAGCGATTCGCAGCTCCGCTACGTGATCAGCACCACGCAGACCAATATTTTGAGCTTTCTAAAGGGTACCAACATCTACGATCCGGACCGCCTAAATCTCGACCGCGAACTGCTCAGGCAGTTCTATTTGAAGAGTGGCTATGCCGATGTGCGCATACTTTCGGCCACCGCTGATCTCGACCGCGACGGCCGCGGTTTCTTCATCACTTTCACCGTCGACGAAGGAGAACGCTACAGGTTTGGCACCATCAATATCGAGAGCGCGCTGCCCTCGCTCAATATCGACAACCTTGGCAAATACATCCTCGCCAGGAGCGGCCGCGTCTACAATGCCGATAAAGTGGAGAAGACCGTCGAGGCGTTGACCATCGGCGTTTCTCTGCAAGGTTACGCCTTTGGCCAGGTCAAGCCGCGCTTCGATCGTGACGAGATCAACCACATTATGAATATCACCTTCGTCATCGACGAAGGCCCGCGCGTCTATATTGAGCGCATCGACATCGTCGGCAATTTTCGCACCGAGGATAACGT
>JBAUOI010000063.1:0-3739 GCA_049579665.1 Methyloceanibacter sp. | reverse complement strand
GGATATCGCCGGCTTCAACTGCCGACATCGCGCCAACCAAAGCGCGATTTCCGCATTTTTATCTAGCCCTAGAGGGGGAGGACTTTCGGTCCGGTCGCGCGACCCCGGCTGATGCGTCCGCCGCCTGGCGTCCCTCCAGGGCTGCCATGGCGTCTCTGAGCGTTGCCCGAATGCGCTCCACGGCAGTGGCGTCGACGGCCCTGGGATCGAGGTAGAAGTCGAGGCCGGTCATGTGTTCGCTAAAGATCTCGATCTTCCGCCCCTCTTCGTCCAGCACACCCTCGACGACATAGGGAACTACGGCGCGGCTTATGCCCTTCACCGAAATCTCTGGCAACGCGCGCGCCGCCACGATGTCGCGCACAAGAGCGTAGGTCTCGTAGCTGATGACGATATGTCCGGGCTCGGCGATTGATTGAAGACGCGCCGCGAGATTAACCTCGGCACCGATGGCGGTGTAGTCCATGCGGTCGACGCTGCCGAAGTTGCCGACGTTGCAGAAGCCGGTGTTGATGCCCATGCGCACGCGGAACGGATGCTCCGTACCCGCGCTACGCCATTTGATATTGAGCTCGGCGAGCCGGCGCTGCATCTCCGTCGCCATATTGAGGCAGGCCCTGGCGTCCTCCACGGTGCCCTTAGTCTCGGGGTCGCCGAAGAAGATCACCAGGGCGTCACCGATAAATTTATCGACAGTGCCGCCATGCTTGAGGGCGATCGCCGACATCTCAGTGAAATACTCGTTGAGGAGGAGGGTGATCTCCTCTGGCTGCAGGCGCTCGGTAGTGGCGGTGAAATCCTTGATATCGGAGAAGAAGATGGTGAGCTCCTTGCGCTCGGTGTGAATAGTGACGTCCTTCTGACCGCTGAAAATGCTTTTGTAAATTTGCGGAGCGAGATAGTGCGAGATCTTCGTCGAGATCCTGACGAGAAAGTCATTGGCGGCCTCGAGCTCCCGGTTCATGTCCTCCAGGCGTCGATTGAGCTGCGCCTCCTTCTCCTGCAATAGCGTCATCTCATAGGCCTTCTGCTGCAAGCGGCGGGTCGCGTCGCGGTAGGCCGTGACGTCGAGCAGCACCACCCACACAGTGCCGGCGTCGAGATAGAGATGAAGGTCGGCGGCGCGGCCGCAGTCGAGCTCGACCGAGGGCACGAAAAAGGGTGTCTCCTCCAGCGGCAGCAGCCCTTCGAGAAAGAAGACTTGCTCGGCCGCCGGCTCGCCCAGGCGGATGGCCGCCAGCCCGTAATTCTCGAGATGCCCGCCTGCGCCGATCAGAAGGAGCGCGGCATCGACCTGCAGATAGGCAACCGATCGCTCGTTATAGGTCAGCTCTCGCAGCCGCTCAGCCAGGCTCGCGGGCAGGCTTTCCATGCTTCAGCTCGTGGTGCGGACCGCGAGGTCTTTGAAGGCATCTTCCACGCCTTCGCCGGTCCGCGCGCTGCTTGGCTCTACCCACAAGCCGTTTTCTCGCAGCCCCGCCAAGTCGGCGTCGCTGATCTCCCATTGCTCCTTGAGGTCGCTCTTGTTCAGCAGCAGCACGAACGGCAGCGGGCCGTATTCGGCTTCGACGCGTTGGCGCAGCGAAAGCGCGACATCGAGAGTCGAACGGCGCGTCCCGTCGGCGACCAACACGTATCCGGCGGCGCCGCGCATATTGGTCATGCGGAACGAGTTGATGTCGTCCTCGCCCGCGAGGTCCCAAAGGATGAGGTTCACGGTTCGATCGGAGAGGTCCACGGTCTTCTTGTCGATCTTGACCCCGACGGTAGTGAGATAGGATTCGGAGAACACGCTATGGACGTAGCGCTTGACCAGGCTGGTCTTGCCCACCGAGAAGCCGCCGAGCATGCAGATCTTTTTCTGAAGCGCCGCCGCCGTCATGGCTCTTCCTCGAACCCGATCGAGAAGGAGACGCGGCGGTTGATTGAGCGGGCAGCCACAGACGCCGCTGAGGTGTCGTCCTTAAGCGGCTCGAGCTGACCCGCGCCGCGCACTTGAAGCAGATCTGGATCGACGCCGCGCTTCTTCAGAAGCGCGCGTACTGCCTCGGCGCGCGCCACGCTTAAGGACAGGTTGGAGGTGCCCTGACCCTGGCTGTCCGCATGCCCGGTCAAAGTCACCCGGGTGATAGCATGCAAGGTGGAAGACAACTTCGCGAGCTCATTCAGGTCGCTCGCGATCTCATCGAGAACCTGCTCCTGTCCATCGGCCGGCAGCGACTTGCCGCTATCAAAATTGATGCTGCGTGCCTGGATGGCATCTCGCAATCTGCCGAGCGCACCCTCTGTGATATCGCGCATGGCCGACAGGTCCAAAACCGGCGCGCCTGCTGGCAGCGAGTTGCCGACTTTGCGAGCGCGCGAGATCCACGGTGAGGGGGCTGACCCTAGCGCCACGATGCGGTCGCCATCGACCGAGAGCGTCACACCGGGCGGCGGGTTGAGGGAAGCCTGCAGCCGCTTGAGCACGAATTGCGGGTCGAGCCCCTCATAGGGCTCGAAATGCGCCTCGACTCGCGCCGGATCGATCCCCGCCTCGGTCAGGAGCTTGAGCGGGTCGATGGCGAGTGGGTCGCGCAAGCCTGACAGGAGGAACTTGCCGTCGTGCGCTTCCGACTTGGTGATCACGATGCCAGGCTCGGCCTGTAGCCGTGCCACATAGGCCCGCCATTGCTGCTCGTCCGCCTCATCTTCATTGCGTATCCCCGAGAGGTCGAATCCCGGTGCCCCGGCTGGCAGCGCCTGCGCAACAGCGTGCGCGCGCTCGAGCCACGGCCGCGGCGCCGAACCTCGCGCCACGATGTGGTTTCCGGCGATCGCCAGGGTCACGCTCGAGGGCGGATCGAGCGCCGCGTTGAGCCGTCTCAGCACCGATTGCGGATCGAGCCCCTGATAGGGCTCGAAATGCGCCTCGACTCGCGCCGGATCGATCCCCGCCCCGCCCAGGAGCTTCAGCGGGTCGATGGCGAGCGGATCGCGTAAGCCTGACAGGAGGAACTTGCCGTCGCGCGCTTCCGACTGGGTGATCACGATGCCAGGCTCGGACCGCAGCCATTTCACATAGGCCCGCCATCGCCGTTCGTCCCCCTCATCTTCATTGCGTATCCCGGCGAGGTCGAAGCCGGGTGCCCCGGCTGGCAGCGCCAGTGCAGCTGCCTGCGCACGCTCAAGCCACGGACGCGGCGCCGAACCTTGTGCCACGATGCGGTTGCCTGCGATCGCCAGGGTCACGCTCGGTGGCGGATCGAGCGCCGCGTTGAGCCGTTTCAGCACCGATTGCGGATCAAGCGCCTGATAGGGGACCCAGCTGGCCACCACTCGGTCCGGATTGACCTCCGCCTCGCGCAGCACCGCCTGCGGGTCGACCGCGAGCGGATCGCGCATGCCCGAAACCACGAACTTGCCGTCACGCTTGCCCGCTTCGGTGATCACAATTCCGGGCTGCGCCCGTAGTCGCTCCAGATAGCCCTCCCAAAGCTGTTGATCGTGCCACCACCACGCGGCCCATGCCCCCGCGAATATCAGCAGGAGCAACACCAAGGTCAGAATGACCACACGTGCCAAGCGGACGCGGGGCGGCTCATGCTCGCCAAGCGCCACCAGTTCGCGCAGCCGCGCCTCGACGTCGCCGAGGCCAGCGCTGTCACCGTCGAAACTCTCGAGCGCATGATGCCGCTCGGCGTGAATGCGCGACAGGGTGCTGCGCATCGTATCGTGCAGCCCCTCCGGCGGATCGCCG
>JBAUOI010000062.1:0-5472 GCA_049579665.1 Methyloceanibacter sp. | reverse complement strand
GCGTGGGGGTCGCAATGCAACACCAGCTCAGCACTTCAACGACCATCAGTCCGGTCAAACCTAGCCCCATCGGCAATCGCGCGTCAGCAAGAGTAGCCAGTTTCGCGGAGACTGAAGCGCCTTGCGCGATGCAGTTCAAAAAAGCTCTGGATTTCTCCAATGCGAAGCCGAAGGCACGCGAGCGCGTTAGACTAGTTGAAACGGCATTGCGAGCGGCCGCACAAAGATCTGCTCCTCAAGCTTCCTCTGGAGCCAGGTGCGGCGACCGGCCGCATTCCGCGATTTCTCCTCCAACTTCGTCTGTCGATGGAAAACGTTTCAGGAAATCTCGCATTGTTGCGATCACAAGCTTTGCAGTAGCGCTGCCGAGTTTCGTCGGGGTGGCTGTTTGGCTGAGCGTAATCCAGCCATTGGCGGATGTGTCACAAAAGAGCCAGTTTATGCCGTCCCCAGTGCTGACGGCGCCTGCCTTGCTCGAAGCGACTGCCGGTGAGAGTCTCTTTTTGCCGATCGCGCTAGACGGTACGGATGGAGTGCCCGCCGATAGCACCATTACTGTAACAGGGCTGCCACAGGGGGCCACGTTGTCTAAGGGTCGATCCTTTGGCGATACAGGCTGGAAGCTGGAACGGGACGAAATTGGCGATCTGCAACTCGTGCTGTCCGGTGGTAGCGCGGGCGGTCAGACCAAGCTGACGATCGAGCTTGTTGCCCCCGACGCTACAGTCGTGGCCGATGCCGAGATCCTCCTGAAGGTCATGACTGCCCCGCAAGATTCTTTGCCGCGAAATGCAGAAGCCACTGATACTGCCACATTGGCAGCAGCCGAGCCGGCTTTGTCCGAGATGACTGTTCGCCCCCCGAGTCCTGAGACTACAGATGCACAACTTATGCATGAGGACCCGCAAGGGCAGCCTGACCTAGAGCTGCGAGAGGCGAAACCATCGGCAGCTGCAACGAAGCGAGGAGCAGAGCCGGTGGAATCTGAGCCTCGTATTGTGCAAGCGGAGCCTCGCGCGCCGGTTAAACGAACGGTTGCTATTGTCGGGACGAATGAGGTCACGACCTCGCTGTTCGTCAACCTACGGCAAGCGCCATCACCGTCAGCGAAGGTCATCCGCGTAGTCGCCAAAGGTACAAAATTGCGTGTCGTAACGCGCAAGGGTAGGTGGGTGCAGGTGACCGATCCCGCGACTTCAGCGAACGGGTGGATCTACACGGGCAATGCAAACCTGCCGCGTACCAAGAAGCCGTCAGCTCCTGGAGAACAATCCGAAGACAATCAACCAAAGCCGGACTCGGGAGATACGCAACCAAAGCCAGACTCGATCTGGCCAAGCTTTTTACGCGGAGTGCTGGCAACCGGATAGGCGTGTTGCTGAGGGTCTAAATGTAGCGGTTCACCACGCCGGGGATCAGAATGCGTCAGTCGGCTACGGGGCCCCAATATTTCGTTCCGAACGATCTCAGATCCGATGACCTTGCTTGCTTGGTCCTTCGGGTGCTTGAGAAGCTTGCGCCTTGCAGCATGGCGTCGCTTGTCGCCACGACGGGTGAGTCAGCGACGGGCCACACAATTTTGCATGCCCTGCACAGGCTCGAATCGCTGGCCTTAATCCGGGTCGCCGAGCATGAACTCGTGATCACTGACAGTGGCAAGCGATTCCTGGACGACTTGAATAGTAGCCAGTCATCCCTGGCCTCACCCTGCACCTCCATCACGCAGACTGCGTCGCTGCGCGAGGTCACGAGGCAGCTCGTTCGACTAGCAAAAATTTGCCACGAGCGCTCTGGGGCTTGGGTCGTCTTTGTCTGGGCGGGATGGCGGAGCGCCGCAAGGCAACCAGGTGGCTTGAGGCTGAAGCCCGCGCTTGCTGGGCGGAACCGGTTTTTGGTTTTGGGTGGTGCTCTCTCCGTTCTCGCCTCGTCCGTAGTTGTGCTTTTCGCTTTGTTTTCGAACGAAGGTGCCGAGAGTTCTCGGGGCGAACCGTCCGTATTAGATTTCACGGAGGACTCCGGGCAACCCACGGCAAAGGCGGAGCCCGCGCGGCCGATGATCGACGCCACGGAAAGCATTCGTATCGCGATCATTGATCAGCTTTCAAAGCTGGCTGCGGTCAGGGAACTGCAGAAACGCGAGGGGGAAGCCCTCCTCGCACACTATTCGGTTCCGATGACGCCACTGCTTTGGGTCGACGAGAATGGCGTCACGGATCGAGCAAGGTTTGTCATAAAAGAAATCGCCAAAGCAGATGAATACGGCCTTCGCGCAAGTGATTACGAAGTGCCAGAGCCCGACGGCTTCGATCGAGGCGCCAGCAACGCTTTAGATTGGCTCGTCGAGGCTGAAATCAAAATCGATTTAGCGGTTCTTCGTTACGCGCGCGACGCGGCGGGCGGCAGAATCAATCCTGCACGCTTGAGCAAAAATCTCAGCCCCGGGCTTCTGCCCGATCCCCCGGAGGTCTTGAAGTCAATTGCTCTTGAATCGGATCCAGCCGCGTATTTGCGAGCCTTACAACCGAGACATCCACAATTTGAGCACTTGCGCCAGAAGCTGCTGGAGATGAGGGCTCAATCAAGCACTTCCAAACCCAGCATTGTCCTTCCTGAGGGGCCAGTCCTGAGAAAGGGCGTCAAACATGACCACGTTGCCCTGCTTCGGCAGAGGCTTGAGATGCGCTCGGATGGAGTGAGCGAAGTTGTTTTTGATGATTCGCTCGATCAGGCGCTGAGGGAGTTTCAGGCCAAGCACGGCGTGACTCCTGATGGGGTGGTCGGCACCAGTACCCGCCGCATCCTCAATCAGGAGGTCGGTGCTGAGGCAAACACTGTCAAAGAACGCCTGATCCTTCTCAACATGGAGCGATGGCGCTGGCTACCGCACGACCTTGGCGCGTTTTACGTGAACGTGAACGTGCCAGAGTTCATGGCGCGCGTTGTCAGGAATGGGGAGGTCATTCATGCAGCCCGCGTAGTGGTGGGCACGCCGGACAAACAGACACCGATTTTCTCGGATGAAATACAGGAGATTGTATTCGGGCCGTATTGGAACGTGCCGACGTCGATCAAGGTCGAGGAGATCCGGCCCTATCTCAGCGAAGAGACGTCTTGGTTCTTAGGCGGCGGAGGATGGAACACCTCGGTTTTCCAGCGCCACGGGCTGCGCGTCAGATATGGCGGGCGGGAGGTCGATCCGGGCTCAGTAGACTGGAACCGAGTTGACATCCGCAGTCTTGAGATCTTCCAACCTCCGGGCCCAGACAACGTGTTGGGCAAGATTAAGTTCGTGTTTCCCAACAAGCACGATGTGTACATGCACGACACGACGCAGAAACAATTGTTCGCCCAACCAGTTCGGGCGGAGAGCCATGGCTGCGTGCGCGTACAGAACCCCGAGGAACTTGCTGCGGTTGTGCTCAGCTATGACCAGGGTTGGAGCGCGGCGCGCGTGACATCAGCGATCGAGAACGGCTACGACCAACACGTCAAGCTTACGCAGAAGATTCCGGTGCACATCATCTATTTTACGCTCTGGGTGAATGATGACGGGTCTATCTCGAATTTTGCCGACATATACGGTCATGACGCGCGGATGGCGGCTGCCCTATTTGGCGACAGTGTGGGCTTCGCGCCTCCGAAAACTGCCAACAAGCCACGCGAAACTCCGGCGGCGAGAGGCGGTCAAGCACCCTGGGACGAGGCTGCAAGCGATGACATCGTGGGCAGCATAGTCAGACTTCTCCAAAACTAACAGATTTTCGAACTAACAAAGTTTCGGCGGCCTCCCTAATGCAGCGGACAGGTGTTACCACCGGGTGGTGAAACAGGGAAGGACACCCGCTTGAGTGAGTGGGCGCCGCCGGAGCAAGCATGTTCCCGCCGGTTTGAGCGTCAGTGAGAGGATGGACCCGACGCATGGTCAGGTTTGAGCTCCGCCGCGCTGAGACCGTTTGCTCCCTTGCCATAACGTACCAGCACGATCTGGCCAGGCCTAAGCTCGATGAAGCCGCAGCGGCGAAGCGTCTCTATATGCACAAAAATATCGGCAGTCTGCGGGCCTCGGGTTAGAAAGCCAAAACCGCGCAGTCGATTGAACCACTTCACCATCGCTCTTTCCCAGTCACTCTCTGGAACGACGACGACATGGGTACGCTGCGGCAACTGCGATGGAAGGATCGCCGTCGAATCGTCGATGCTACAGATGCGGACGGCCTGCAGACCCTTCTGACTCCTCGTGACTTCGCAGATAGCGCGTGCGCCTTCGTAAGCGGTCTGGAAGCCGGCGCGTCGCAAGCAGGTCACATGCAGCAGAACGTCGGGCAAGTCCTCATCCGGAGTGATAAAGCCGTAGCCCTTTGACGGATCGAACCACTTGACGGTCCCCGACACTTCGAAGACATCAGGTTGGATTTCGCCGCCACGTTGACTACAGCCCTCGAGACGTGGCGATTCTTTCGCCCCCATCGTTACGCCCCCCTGAGCCTCACCCTAGCAATCACGCGCCAACACGAATGAGCTGGTGTTGTGCGGGTGCGATCACCTGCTACCAAGCAAGGCGAGCGTCAGTCCGCAAGACATCTCGAAATATTTTGCAGGCTAGTGGCAATTTCGCCACCAACCCTAGCCCCGTCCTAGCGGGGCTTTTCGTTTCCGGATTCTTGTGGACTTTCCCCATGTCGGCTCCTGCGCACGAGACGCGATCCGTATAGTGGGAAAATGGAACTGTGAGGGGGAGTCGGTGGATCTGATCGAGGGCTTCCTTGGACTGGTCGCGGTTATCGTTTTTCTTGCTTGCCTTGGGAGGATTGGCGACTCGCTGCAAGCATTAGAAAAGCGCGAGCGCGATCACTGAAAGCCGACTGAATGCTGCGATAAGTGGAATGGGGGCGATCATGTACAGACTTGCAGAGATGGACTTCTCGGTTCGATTGGGTGTGGTCGTTAGCGAGCTAGTGCCTGACGAAATGGATCGTCAGGAAGAGACGCTAAAAGTACAAGGAGCCAAAGCGAGGGATCTCACGACCGCCTACTTAGACGTGGCGGTTTTCAGTGCTCCTTAGTCGCTTCGCGCTCCGACCGAGCGCGCCCTTGTCGCACTGCACGATGGCCTGCTGCGCTGCCGTCTAGTGTCTCGATCCCGAGGACGAAGACAGCATCTTCTGTCCGCGCTGTAAATCGCGGCGTCAATATCGCTATCAACCTGGAATGCCCGATCAAAACTGGGAGGCTCGCCAAAGCGAAGCTATCGCAACAATGGCAGCTGTTGCCAGAAAGTTAGTTCGGGTTTCTGCTTCAAAGGGCGCTTGGACGTAACTTTGACCTTGATCTTGGGCTTCCGGGCTGGAGGTGTGACCTCAAGGGCGTCGGTCTCCGCCTGATCGAGTGTTTCAATCATGGGCCTCGCTAATGAGATCATCTCGGCAACGGTCGCCGCTGGTAGCGGTACGCGTTGGGCTGCCGGCACTACCG
>JBAUOI010000061.1:0-3805 GCA_049579665.1 Methyloceanibacter sp. | reverse complement strand
GCCGCTCATGTAGGGCATCACCAGCACATACACGACGCCGCCGACGGCGATGCCAGCCAACGCCATGGCTGCCAGTTGAGCAAATTCAGGACTGAGCAAGGCGCTCTCCTAACGTACGACCGTGCTCGTCGAGCACCTCGCTCGCGGCTAGAATCTCGCTCAGGCGCTTCTCCTCGCCAAAATAGCACGCCCTCTCCCAGAAGCGCGGCCGGGCGATGCCGGTCGAGCGATGCCGCCCGGCTATGCGGCCGTCGGCGTCCTCGCCGAAGATCTCGTGGATAAACAGATCCTGCAAGGTGACGACTTCACCCTCGAGCCCGACCACCTCGGTGACGTGTGTGATCTTGCGCGAACCATCGCGTAGGCGAGCGGCCTGAATGATAACGTCCACCGAGGACACGACCATTTCGCGAATAGTCTTGGCTGGAAGATTGTAACCCCCCATCAAAATCATACTCTCAAGACGGCTGATACATTCGCGCGGCGAGTTGGAGTGAAGCGTGCCCAAAGACCCGTCATGGCCGGTGTTCATGGCCTGCAGAAGGTCGAATGCTTCCGGACCGCGCACCTCGCCCACGATGATACGGTCTGGGCGCATACGCAGGCAGTTCTTGACGAGATCACGCATGGTGACCTCGCCCTCCCCTTCAAGGTTCGGGGGTCGCGTCTCAAGACGAACCACATGCGGCTGTTGTAGCTGCAGCTCGGCCGAGTCCTCGCAGGTGACGATGCGCTCGTCGTCATCGATATAGGCGGTCATGCAGTTGAGCAGGGTCGTCTTGCCCGAACCGGTGCCGCCGGAAATGATGACGTTGCAGCGCACGCGGCCGATGATGGCGAGAAGGGTACGGCCCTCGGGGGTAATTGTGTCGAGTTCCACGAGCTGATCGAGCGTCAGCCGGTCGCGCTTGAATTTGCGGATGGTGAGGGTCGGACCGTCGAGGGCGAGCGGAGGGGCAATCACATTAACGCGGCTGCCGTCGGGTAGGCGCGCATCGCAGATGGGGCTCGATTCGTCAACGCGCCGGCCGACCTGGCTGACGATGCGTTGGCAGATATTCATCAGCTGGATATTGTTAGCGAAGCGGACGTTGGTAGGCTGGACCTTACCCTTAACCTCAATATAGGTGGTATCACAGCCATTCACCATGATGTCGGAGATTTCGTCGCGGGCGAGCAGGGGCTCGAGCGGCCCGTAGCCGAGGACGTCGTTGCAGATGTCCTGTAGCAGCTCCTCCTGCTCGGCGATCGACATCACCACGTTCTTAATGGCGACGATTTCTCTGACAATGTCGCGAATCTCCTCTCGAGCCGCCTCAAGATCGAGCTTGGAGAGCTGAGTCAGGTCGATGGTGTCGATGAGCGCGTTGAAGACCGTGGTCTTGACGTCATAATACTCCTCGGAACGCGCACGCTCGATGGGAGCGGTCTCAGGTTTTTGTTTCGAACTAGCAGGCAGCGGTGGGGCGGAGACGCGCGGCTGTGGAGCCGGCGCCGGCGGCGCGACAGGCCGCCGCGCTGATAATGCCTCGGACGTACTCCGTTTGCCGAACATGGTCTTACGCGCGCGTCTTACTTAGCCTGAGGCGGGCGAGGATGGGAGCCAGAATCGACTGGCGCTCGATCTTCTGCTCGGACCGGTCGGTCAGCAAGTTGGCGAGGCTGCGGAACTCAGCGGCCGCCTTTGACTTGGGGGACACCTCCTCAATCATCTGTCCGTTATTCGCCGCTGTGCCGAACAGTTGGGCATCGAAATCGATGACAATCTTCGGCTCGAGGTCGATGGCGTGGCAAAAGTCCTTCACCGAGATTTCTGGACGCTTGGGCACGCCGACCTGGTTGAGCACGAGCAAAGGTGGTCGGTCGTTTGGGCGCGAGCTATTGAGCTGATCCACCAGATTCTTAGTGTTGCGCAAATTGGCAAGATCGGGCGCCGCCGTGATCACCACATAGTCGGCCTTGAGCACGACCTGCTTAGCCCAGGCCGTCCATAGATGTGGCACGTCGACGGCGGTCCACGGCACGTTTTCACGCACTACGTCGAGCACGGTGTCGCAGGAGGAGGGATCGAGATCGTAAGGGCGATCGAGCATGCCGGGAGCGGCGAACAGACTCAAATGATCGGAGCAGCGCGCCAGCAGCCGGTCGAGGACCATCTCGTCGAAGCGATCCGGCGAAGCCAAAGCATCGGCAATCCCGTTCAGCGGATCTTGGTTGAAATCAAGCCCGGCCGTGCCGAAGGGCAGATCGAAATCAGCGATCACCACGTCGCTCTTATGCGCCGAGCCGATGGCAAAGGCGGTGTTGTGGCAGACGGTGCTTGAGCCGGAGCCACCTTTAGCGCCAACAAAAGCAATGACCTGACCCACCAGCCCCGTCTCCGGGTCAGTGTAGACGGCCGAAATACTCTCGATGATCTGCATCACGTCGACGGGGGCCACCACATATTCGGTAACGCTCCGGCGCACGAGTTCGCGATAGAGCAGCACGTCGTTGACATGGCCAATGGCGACGACCTTGGTTCCGTGGTCGCAGACCTCGGCCAGACGGTCCAGTTCTCCCAACATTCCCGTGCGGTCGAGCAGGGATTCGATGATGATCAGGTTGGGCGTAGACGCGTTGCGATAGAAGGCTATTGCCGCCTGGACCCCGCCCATTTGCACCGTAACGTGCGCCTTGGCCAGGCGCCGGTCCTGCGATGCCGTCTCAATCACCGCTGCCGTGCCCTGGTCTTCGCAAAAGGCCTGGATGTTAACACGCGGGACGGGCCGCGCGCGCGAAGCCGCCGCTGAGGCTTCATGGACGCGCTCGAAGGCTTGCCCGCTTTGGGCAGAGGGGCTAAGCGAATATGCAGCCTCACCCATCATTGCGCTTCCCCGATCTGACTCACATCGCTCGCATTGGCGTGTTCCGAAGGAGCCCGTCTGGAGATGGTTGGCTGGCCCGCGATGTATTTGCCCCACACCACATCGCGGCGTTCGCCTGGACGCGGCGTCTCGCCGCGCGGACCGAGCAAGTCGCGTGCATCGGCAACTGAAGCGGCAAGATTACGCTGCGTCGCGCAGCCCATATTGGGCCAAGGCATGTTCTGCGGATCGCGCCCGACATTCTCGGACCAGTCCGGGCAGTCTGGAGGCACGGCGACAGCCTGAAGATAAGACAGCCGGACGGGCGCCGATGGATCGCCTTTGCCGAAATAAGGCTCGAGCGCGACTGAGCGCGGATCGATGCCGGCGCGACGCAGCGCCTTGCGCACCTGGTCGTAAGCGCGCATCGCCGCCCTCTCGTTGGGGCCGCCCGACGGTGCCCTGACCAGCAAGCGATCGGAGCTTTGCGACTTAAAATCCGCCAGGAAGTTAGCGACCTTGCTCTCCTGCGACGCATTCAGCCCCGACGAGCCGGGAAAGACGGCGAGGTCAAGGGTGATCTCACCCTGCCTCACGGCGATTGGATGCCGCTCGTTGGCATTGGCGAGGGTGAAGGGGGCCTGGAGCCTGGGGCTTCTCCAGCAACCTCCCACGGAGGTTGCCACGAAAAGAACCGCTAGGAGGGTCAGTACAGGCCGCGCGGCGGAAAGAACGCGCGAGCCTCGAAGTGATGAGACCATGATCGTGTTACCCTCCATCTTTTTCGACGATAAAGCCAACATCGCCATCGAAGTGGCCGACTGGCGCACGCTCAGGATGGCGGCCATAGACGCGATTCATTTGCCCGAGCAGGTCCGTATTCACGTCGGATGCCCAACCGAAACCCTCGTCGGGTTGCGCGAGCTCTTGGCGAGCAACTGGCTTAACCACATAGGGTG
>JBAUOI010000060.1:0-4510 GCA_049579665.1 Methyloceanibacter sp. | reverse complement strand
GCCAAGTGCCTCGGCCGAGACGAAGGCCACGCCTTGAATTGGCTTATTGCCCGGTCTGTGACTTCAGATAGGCGATGATGTCCACCCGTTCGCCGGCATCGGGGATGCCCGGGAAAGCGAGCGCCATCGGCGAATCCGGGATCATCGCCTTTGGATCGGCGATCCATTTGTCGAGGTTCTCCTCGGTCCAGACGAAGCCGTCGGCGCCGAGCTTCTTCATGCCGGCCGAGTACAGGCTCGCATAGTCGGCCACGCTCGCGGCTTTCCGTCCGACGATGCCGTTGAGCTCGGGTCCGACCAGGTTCTTGGCGCCGGGGCCGACCTGGTGGCAGATGCCGCATTTGGCGAAGGCCGCCTTGCCCTTCGTGGCGTCGCCTTCGGCAAGCGCCGGTCCATGCACAACAAGCAGCGCGAACGCAGTTAGTCCAACAAGCTGGAAACTCCTCATCTCGATCCTCCTTTAGATCGTCCTTCAGAGATCTCCAGCGCTCTGTTCGGACGATTGCCCAACGTTCTCCCTTGATCTTGTTATTGTCCGGGGACTGTAGCAGAACGCCGCAACCCCCTCAAAATCGGGGCCTGCGGCATCGTAACTCGGAGCCGACCCAAGGGTTGCCTTTGGCGTTGCCTTTCCAGGCCCACGGCTGCTTGCCCGCCAGCCCTTAAGCATGCGAAAGACTAGGGCGGCTTATTTCCTTAAAAACATTGTTTCTGACGCGCGCGGAGCCCTGATGTCGCATATCGCCTTGCCCAGCCCGGATCTCGCGATCCTGCAGCGCAGGAACGACATCCTGAAGCAGCTGAAGAAGGTTGCTCCCGGCGCGATCCTGATTGCCGATCAGGAGGGGCGGCGCACCTTCGAGACGGACGCGCTCACCGCCTATCGCTGCCTGCCGCTTGCCGTGGTGCTGCCGGAGAACACCGAGGAGGTGAGCGCCATCCTCCGCTTTTGCCACGAGAACCACATCAAGGTCGTGCCGCGCGGGGCCGGCACCTCGCTCTCCGGAGGGGCCTTGCCGCTCGAAGACGCGATCGTGCTGTGTCTCACGCGCATGAACAAGGTGCTCTCCATCGACCTCGTCAACCGCGTGGCGCAGGTCGAAGCCGGCATCACCAATTCGGGTATCACCGATGCGGTCGCCGGCGACGGCTATTTCTACGCGCCCGACCCGTCGAGCCAGATCGCCTGCACCGTCGGCGGCAATGTCGCCACCAATTCCCGCGGCGCGCCTTGCCTGAAATATGGCGTCACCACCAATAACGTGCTCGGCGTCCGCATCGTGCTGATGAACGGCGAGATCGTCGATATCGGCGGCCCGAGCCTCGATCCGGCCGGCTACGACTTCCTCGCTCTGATCGTCGGGTCGGAAGGCCAGCTCGGTATCGTCACCGAGGTCACCGTGCGTCTGCTCAAGGCGGCGGAGGGCGCGCGCCCGATGTTGCTCGGTTTCGAATCCAACGAGGCGGCGGCAGGCTGCGTCGCCGCCATCATCGGCGCCGGCATCATTCCCGTGGCGCTCGAATTCATGGACCGCCCCGCCATCCATGTCTGCGAGCATTTCGTCGCCGCCGGCTATCCGCTCGACGTCGAGGCGCTGCTGATCGTCGAGGTGCAGGGCTCGGAGGACGAGATCGATACGCTGCTGGAGAAGATCGGGGAGATCGCCCGCGACTTTAATCCGTCGATGATGCGCCGCAGCGGCAGCAAGGAAGAGAGCGCCAGGATCTGGAAGGGTCGCAAAGCTGCGTTCGGCGCCATCGGCCAGCTCTCGGATTATTACTGCATGGACGGCGTGATTCCGCTGTCGAAGCTTCCCAAGGCGCTCGACGAGGTGGGCTGGATCTGCCGGCGCTACCGGTTCGACGTGGCCAACATCTTTCATGCCGGCGACGGCAATCTGCACCCGCTGATTCTCTACAATGCCAACGATCCGCTCCAGCTCGAGCGGGTCGAGCTGTGCGGTGCCGAGATCCTGAAGCTCTGCGTCGAGCTTGGCGGCTGCCTCACCGGCGAGCACGGCGTCGGCATCGAGAAGCGCGAGCTGATGCGCGTGCAGTTCTCCGAGGCCGACATCATGCAGCAGATGCGGGTCAAGGCCGCCTTCGATCCCGAATGGCTGCTCAATCCCGGCAAGGTGTTTCCGCTGGAAGAGGTCGGACCGCAGTGACCGGACATATGCGTGTCGGCTTCCACGCTCCCGATACGGTCGAGGAGCTAGCCTATCTGGTGGCCGAGGCCGCCGACACGCGCACGCCGCTCGAGGTGATGGGACGCGGCACCAAGCGCGAGGTCGGCCGCCCCGTGCAATATGGCGCGGTGCTGAGCACCGAGAGCCTCACCGGTATCCCGCTCTATGAGCCGAGCGAGCTCGTGCTGGTGGCGCTTGCCGGCACGCCCGTCGCCCAGATCGAGCAGGCGCTTGCCGAGCACGATCAGGAATTTCCCTTCGAGCCCATCGATCTTGGGCCGGTTCTCGGCTTCGGCCGGGGGCAGGGGACGATCGGCGGCGTGGTCGCCACCAATTTCTCCGGCAGCCGGCGCATCCTCTCTGGCTCCGTGCGCGATCATGTGCTCGGCGCGCAGGCGGTCAATGGCAGCGGCGAGACGATCAGGGCGGGGGGCAGGGTGATGAAGAACGTCACCGGCTACGACCTCGGCCGCGCTCTGGCCGGCTCCTGGGGCACGCTCGCGGTTATGACCGAGGTTGCCATCAAGGTGCTTCCCGCCCAGCGCGAGGTCCGCACCGTGCTGTGTTTCGGCCTCGCCGATCAGAACGGCATCGAGGCGCTGTGCCTCGCCATGGGCACGCCGTTCGAAGTATCGGGCACCGTGCATATGCATGCCGAACTGGCCGAGCGCCTCTCTGACCAGGAGATTGCCAATGCCGGCGCCTCCGTCACCGCCATCAGGGTGGAGAACTTCCCGGCCTCGGCCCGCTACCGGTCCAGCCGGCTGAAGCAGATGTTGCAGGCCTATGCGCCCGCGCTCGAGCTCGACACGCTGCGCAGCCGCGCCTTCTGGGACGAGATCAAGACGCTCAAGATGTTTCAGAAATCCGACCGACCGCTCTGGCGCATCTCCACCGTGCCGTCCACCGCCGCCAAGCTCGTGCACAATCTCGCCCGCAAGATCGACGTCCGCGTGGTTTACGACTGGTCCGGCGGGCTCGTTTGGCTTGAGACGCCGCCGATCTCCGATGCCGGCGCGGTCGAGATCCGCCGCAACCTCGCCGAAATCGGCGGGCATGCCACTCTTATCCGCGCCGAGGCGCCCGCCCGGGCGGCGATCGACGTGTTCCAGCCGCTCGACAAGCCGGTCATGGCGCTGACCGCCTCTCTCAAGCGGGCATTCGATCCGGTCGGGATTCTCAATCCCGGCCGCATGTATCCGGGGATATAGGCGAGATATGCAGACCAGCTTCAACGCCGTCCAGCTCGCCGATCCGACCATCGCCCGCGCCGACGAGATCCTGCGCCGCTGCGTGCATTGCGGGCTCTGCACCGCGACCTGCCCCACTTATGTGCTGACCGGGGACGAGCGCGATTCCCCGCGCGGCCGCATCTATTTCATGAAGCAGATGTTCGAGGAGCGCGAGGTCACGCAGTCGATGACCTATCACATCGACCGCTGCCTCTCTTGCTTCTCCTGCATGACCACCTGTCCCTCGGGCGTCGACTATATGCATCTCGTCGACCTTGCCCGGGTGCGCATCGAGGCCAAGGGTCACCGCACCCCGCGCCAGCGCACGCTGCGCTGGATCATCAGCAAGGTGCTGCCCAATCCGCGGCGATTCCGTCTGGCGCTGACGCTCGGCTGGCTGGCACGCCCGTTCCGCGGGTTGATCGCCAAGGCAGGCTTCGAGCGCCCGGCCGCCGCGCTCGAGCTCGTGCCACGCAAGATGCTTAAGACGCAGAAGCTCACCAAGCCGAAATCGGCGATCGGCAAGGACCCCAAGGCGAAGCGCGTGGCGCTGATGCTCGGCTGCGTGCAGGAGACGCTCGCGCCCTCGATCAGCTTGGCGGCGATCAGGCTGCTCCGTCGCCACGGCGTCGATGTCATTGTCGTCAAGGACGAGACCTGCTGCGGCGCGCTGGTGCATTCGCTCGGCAAGGAGGAAGAGGCCCGCGACTACGCGCGGCGCAATATCGACGCCTGGACCGCCGTCATCCGCGAGAAGCCGCTCGACGCCATCCTGGTGACCACCTCTGGCTGCGGCACCATGGTCAAGGACTACGGCAATCTGCTGGCGCGTGACCGCGGCTATGCCGAGCGCGCCGCCTATGTCGCCAAGCTTGCCCGCGACATCACCGAGTTCATCAACGAGATCGGCCTGATGCCACCGGTGCTGTGGACGGGCTTGCGCATCGCCTATCACGCGCCTTGCTCGCTCCAGCACGGGCAGAAGCTTACTGAATTGCCGCTGACGCTGCTTGAGCAGGCGGGCTTCAGCATTCTGAACATCCCCGAGGGGCATCTCTGCTGCGGCTCGGCCGGCACCTATAATCTGCT
>JBAUOI010000059.1:0-2471 GCA_049579665.1 Methyloceanibacter sp. | reverse complement strand
GCCGTCGAGGCGGCCGAGCAGTGCGGCATCTTGCGCGTGCCTGAGGTGATGGAGCCGGAGAAGCTCTCCAAGATCATCGCCGGATGGGATGAGAGCCGGCTCCTGATTTTCGCGGACGAGGCCGCGCCACACGCTTCGCCGATCGAGGTGTTGCAAACGCGAAAACCGGGCCCGCTCGCCGTGCTGATCGGCCCGGAGGGCGGCTTCGAGCGCGAGGAGCGCGCGGCGCTGCTTGCAAAGCCGTTCGTGCTCCCCATTTCCCTGGGTCCAAGGGTGATGCGGGCGGATACCGCCGCCGTCGCCGCTCTCGCCCTTGTGAATGCGGTCCTCGGCGACTGGCTGTAACGATCGCTTGTCAGTCTGATGCTAGGAGCGTCATAAAGGCGCCCCTTCGCGCCGGGCGCGATCTCTAACCTGTACGGAGCTCTCCTGATGTCGACACGGGTGGATGGGCCGCAAAGCCCCATCATCGAGTCACGGGATGAGCTTGTCGCTTATCTCGAAGCGGGCTCCAAGCCGCCATCCGATTGGCGCATCGGCACCGAGCACGAGAAGTTCGGCTTCTACCGCAAGAGCTACGCGCCGGTGCCTTACGATGGCGAACGCGGCATCCGCGCGCTGCTCGAAGCGTTGCAATACCGCTTCGGCTGGGACGCCGTCACCGAGAAGGGCAACATCATCGCGCTGCGCCGCAAGGATTGCCCGAAAGGCGGCGCGGTGAGTCTCGAGCCCGGAGGTCAGCTCGAGCTGTCGGGGGCCCCGCTCGAAAATGTGCACGAGACCTATGAAGAGCTTCGCCAGCATCTCGCCGAGGTGGGCGAGGTGGGTGGCGAGCTCGGTATTGGCTTTCTCGGCCTCGGCTTCTCCCCGAAATGGACGCTGGCCGAGACGCCGGTGATGCCGAAGGAGCGCTATCGCATCATGAAGCGCTATATGCCGAAGCGCGGAGGCCACGGCCTCGACATGATGTTCCGCACCGCGACCGTGCAGGTGAACATGGATTTCGCCGACGAGGCGGACATGGTGGCGAAGATGCGGGCAGGGCTCGCGCTCCAGCCGGTGGCGACCGCGCTGTTCGCCAACTCGCCTTTCACCGAAGGCAAGCCGAATGGCTATCAGTCCTACCGCGCCGAGATGTGGCGCGACACCGACCCCGACCGCACCGGGCTGTTGCCGTTCGCTTTCGAGCCGAGCATGGGCTTCGAGCGCTATGTCGACTACGCGCTCGATGTACCGATGTATTTCGTCTATCGCGACGAGCGTTATCTCAACGTGGCCGGCGCCTCGTTCCGGGATTTTCTCGCGGGCAAGCTCAAGGCGCTGCCAGGTGTCAGGCCCACGCTGGACGATTGGGCCGATCATCTCACCACTCTGTTTCCCGATGTCAGGCTGAAGCGCTTCCTCGAGATGCGCGGCGCCGATGCGGGCTCGTTCGCCGCGCTGTGGGCGCTGCCGGCGCTGTGGACCGGGCTGCTTTACGACAAGCAGGCGCTCGATGCCGCCGTGATGCTGTCGCGCGACTGGACCTTGCAGGAACTCCAGGCGCTGCGCGACATAGTCCCACGGCTTGGGCTGAAGACGCCGTTCCGGGGGGGCACGCTCATGGATGTCGGCCGCGAGGTCGTCAACCTCGCGCGGGGCGGATTGCGGCGTCGCGGTCGGCTCGACCGCAACGGCGATGATGAGCGCAAGGCGCTAGCGCCATTGGTCGAGATCGTGGAGGAGGGGCGCTCGTCGGCCGATCGCCTGCTCACCGAGTTTTCCGGACCGTGGGCAGGCGACATCGACCGCGTGTTCGACGCGAATGCGTTCTGAGTCAGCTTTGGATGATCTCCCGGCAGTCGCCCGCGCTTACGCCGTGTAAGCGACCCAAACGTTAGGCTCCTCGTAGGTGCCCGTCTGGCTGGCCAGATCGATCCTGACCGGCGCCAGCGCACCATCAAGCGCGTAAGAACCGGAACTCTCGAACCGCTCCTTCGACCAGTTCTCCCAGAACGCGATGGGCTCCTGCACGACCATCGAGCGCTCGCACGGCCCGACCATCTTGCCTCCGACCGAGAGGTGACTGCGCAGCCACGGGTCGTAAGGCTGCCCCCTTTCGTCGGTCCACGCCATATAATCGACGATCGGCACCCAAGGATGTCGCACCTTGGCGGTCGGTCGCACGGGCACCACGACGCCGTTCAATCCTTTGCTCTGCGCAAGTTGAAGGAGGGAGCGGATCATAACCCGCGCGTAGCCCTTGGAGCGATGCACGGCCGGAACTGAAACGGCCAGCGCGCCGAGCATATTGGCGCGCGCGTCCTTGCTGCGCGCCGCCGTCTCCACCAGCCAGTCCCATCCTTCCGGCGGGAGATCGTCAGGCCCGGAACAGACGAAAGGAACGCTGCTCGCCACCGCTACCGGGTAGTCGGTTTCTTCGTCGACGAGGCAGAGTTGGAACTCGGGATACGCATCGAGCAGTTCGGCGT
>JBAUOI010000058.1:0-4381 GCA_049579665.1 Methyloceanibacter sp. | reverse complement strand
CGACGCCGCGATGCAAGGCGCCGGCGGCTTCGATCACAACGCCCAGTCTCTGCGTGTCGTCACCGAGCTGGAAAAGAAATATGCGCGCTTCGACGGACTTAATCTCGCCTGGGAAACGCTGGAGGGGCTGGTCAAGCATAACGGCCCGCTGACCGGGCCTCACGCCGCGCGGCACGATGGGGCGGCGGTGCCGGACTCGATCCTGGCCTATTGCGCGAAGCAGGACCTCGAGCTTGCCACCTTTGCCTCGGTCGAGGCGCAAGCCGCCGCGCTCGCCGACGACATCGCTTACAACAATCACGACATCGATGACGGCTTCCGCGCCGGGCTGTTCAGTTTCGCCGAGCTCGCCGAGGTGCCGATCGCGGCCAAAGCTCTCGCGCAAGTGCGCGACGCCTATCCCGGCATTGACGGCACGCGGCTCCTCTACGAATCCATCCGCCGCCTGATCACCTGGATGATTGAGGACGCGGTTGCCGAAAGCGAGCGGCTTCTCGCCAAGCTTGCGCCGCAAAGCGCAGGCGAGGTGCGCCATGCGTCGGCCGCCACGGTCGCATTCTCCGGGACGATGCAGGCCGACCTCGACCAGCTCCGCGCCTTCCTCGCGACCGGCGTCTACCGCCACCCCCGCATCGCCGGCATCATGCAGGACGCGGCAAGCGTGGTCCGCGATCTATTCCAGCGCTACAGCGACGACCCCGCGGCGCTCCCGCCCGAATGGCGGGGCTCGGCGCCGCCCCGCGGCACGCAAGCCTATGCTCGCCACATCTCCGACTTCATCGCCGGCATGACCGACCGCTATGCGCTCGCCGAGCATCGCCGCTTGTTTGACGCCACCCCCGATTTGCGTTAGTCGCGCCGAGCATGATCCGGAAAAGTGGGAACCGGTTTCCCGATAGGATCATGCGCCAAAGAGAGACTTCCTGGAGTTTTCATGGACGTTTTTGCAGGCTTTCACGGGCGTGTTCTCGCCGCCGTCCAGCAGCTCAAACATGACGGCGTGGTGCCGCATGAAGCGAGCATCGACGGCATCACGCTCGAGCCGCCGAAGGATTTCTCCCACGGCGATCTCGCCACCAATGCCGCCATGGTGCTCGCCAAGGCCGCCAGCCAGCCGCCGCGCGCACTTGCCGAGCGCATCGTGCCGCTGCTCGCATCCGACCAGCACATCGACAAGGTCGAGATCGCGGGGCCGGGTTTCATCAATCTGACATTGAGCTCTGCCTTCTGGCCGAGCGTGCTGCGCATGGTGCTGGAGCAGGGTGCCTCTTATGGACAGAGCGCCATCGGCAAGGGTGAGGCGGTGAACGTGGACTATGTTTCGGCCAATCCGACCGGACCGATGCACGTCGGCCATTGCCGCGGCGCCGTGTTCGGCGATGCGCTCGCCAATCTGCTCGACTTCGCCGGCTTCGCCGTCACCCGCGAATATTATGTCAACGACGCGGGCGCCCAGGTCGATGCGCTGGCGCGCTCGGCATACCTCCGCTACCGCGAGGCGCTCGGCGAAAACATCGGCGGGATTCCCGAAGGACTCTATCCCGGCGACTATCTGAAACCGGTCGGGCAAAAGCTTGCCGATCAGCACGGCAGGGAGCTGCTGGCGATGGACGAGGCGCACTGGCTTCCCATCGTGCGCGCCACCGCGCTTCAGGCGATGCTGGTGATGATCCAGGACGATCTCGCCCAGCTCGGCATTCGCCACGATGTGTTCTTCTCCGAGCGCTCGCTCAGCGAAGGTCCGCGCGATGAGATCGCCGAGACCATCGCCGAGCTCAAGGCGAAGGGGCTGATCTACCAAGGCCGTCTGCCGCCGCCCAAGGGCAAGGTCGACGAGGACTGGGAGGACCGCGAGCAGCTCCTGTTCCGCTCGACCGAATTCGGCGACGATATTGACCGTCCGCTGATGAAAGCGGACGGGGCCTACACCTATTTCGCAGGCGATGTCGCCTATCACCGCGACAAGTTCGCACGCGGGTTTAACACCATGATCGACGTCTGGGGCGCCGATCACAGCGGCCACATCCGGCGCATGAAGGCGGCGCTTGCCGCGCTGACCGATGGCAAGGCCACGCTCGACATCAAGATTTGTCAGCTGGTGCGCTTGTTTCGAGCTGGCGAGCCTGTCAAGATGTCCAAACGTGCCGGGACATTCGTCACGCTCCGGGACGTCGTGGACGAGGTGGGCGCTGGCCCGGTTCGTTTCATGATGCTCTACCGGAAGAACGACGCGCCGCTCGATTTCGACTTCGCCAAGGTCACCGAGCAGACGCGGGACAACCCGGTCTTCTATGTCCAGTACGCCCATGCACGGGCGAGTTCCGTACTGCGTAACGTTCGGGATGCCTTCCCGGATCTCGATCCAGAGGAGGGGACTTTGGCTGTGAGCGATCTAGATCGGCTGACCGACGAGGCGGAAATTAACCTCATCCGCCGCATCGCCCGGTTCCCGCGCGTGGTCGAGGCCGCCGCGATTGCGCACGAGCCGCATCGCATCGGCTTCTATCTCTATGATCTTGCCGGTGATTTCCACGGCCTTTGGAACCGAGGCAAAGACTTGCCACAATTACGATTTATTTACGAGAGTGACCGAGAGTTAACGCGTGCTCGTATGGCGCTGGTGTCCGCTACGAAGCGCGTCCTAGCGTCGGGTTTGGGGATCCTCGGCGTTCACGCCATGCACGAGTTGCACTGAGCCAATCCGGGGCAGGGGGGATGGTTCGAGGGAAGTGTCATGTCTGCACAAGATGACGGGGGAGGGCCCGGCTCAGGCCGGCCCGCACGCGCAAATGAAGTCTTTGGCCATCCGCTCGATGCTGCTCAGCACTTCTTTAGCCAGTCAGACCCCGGTCCTGCGTCGCAATCCAATTTCAACAGCGTGGGTAATGCGCCGAGCCTCCAGACTTGGGGCAACAACGCGCTCAATGCTCAGCAGAGCGAGGTAATCTTAATGGCTCATGGAGCGGGAAGGCCGGGTCAGCCGGCTGGCGGGCAGCGCCCGATTTTCGGAGGCGGCAGCCCAGTCTTCGCACAAATGCCGACCTATACGCCGGTAACGCGCGGGCCTGAGCTTCGCCCGCAGGCCCCACAACCCCAACCCGCTTACACGCCCTATAATCCGAGCCCCGCGCCCCAGCAAGCCGCCTCAGGGCTGAGCTATCCAAGCCCGCAAGTTCCATCGCCTCTCAGCTATCCGAGCCAGCATCCGAGCGCCGCGCCGAGCTATCAGACCCCTCATCCGGGCGCCGCGCCGAGCTACCAGAACGCCCAGCCGCAAGCCGCGCCGGCTTATCAGAACTATCAGCCGGCGATGCCCAGTCAGCAGCCTGATTATGCAAGCTCCGGCTATCAAGCCGCCAATCAGCCGGTTCGTCCGCAGAGCTTCCAGAGCGCCGAGCATCCCGGAGCGCAGGCTTATCCCGCATCGAGCTATAACGGTGCGCAAGGCTTTCCGAGCCAGGCCTACGGCAATCAGAACTTTGCCGATGCGAGTTTTCCGGAGCCGGGAGCCGGGGACGCCAGTTTCCCCGAATCGAGCTTCGACCAGAACTTCGCCGATGCGAATTTCGGCGGTCAGAATTTCGCCAAGCCGAATTTTGCCGATGCCAGCTTCCCGGAGCCACAGGGCTTCGACGCAAGCTTCCCCGCGACGAGCTTCCCCAGCGCCCATGGTTTCGCTCAGCAGGAGCCTGCCGCGCCCGACTACGGTCATGACGCTCAGACCGATCAAGGCTTCGATTCCTTCCACAGTCAGCCCGCGCAGGATTACGGCCAGGTGCCGCAAAGCGATCCGCGGCGGCAGCTGCAAGCCTTCGACGCCATCTACGATCAGCCGCCGCAAATTTCCCTCGGCTCGACCGAGCCGACCCGCCGACCCGCGCAGGATTTCTACGAAGGCGAGCGGCTCGACGCCGATTTCCTCGATGAGGGTCAGGCGCTTCCCGCTCCTGGCGCCCGCGCCAAGGCAGGGATGACGTTCAAAGGCCGCAGCGCCTTCATGGTGGGTAGCGCGCTGCTCGGCGCCATCGCTCTCGGCGGGGCCTTGGCCTTCGCCTATAAGCAGAGCGGCGGTGGTCTTGGCAGCGAGCCGCCGCCGCTGGTCACGGCCGACAGCCGGCCGGTGAAGGAGCTTCCCGACGATCCGGGGGGCAAGGATTTTCCTCACAAGAACAAGCTGATCTACGACCGGCTCCAGAATGGCGACGAGCCCGAGTCCGAGCGTCTCGTGCCGCGGCAGGAGAATGTCGCGGTGCCCGCGCTGCCGCCTTCTGCCGATACCGCCGGCCTGCCCGCGCCGGTCGCGAGCACCGATCACGCCACGCCGACGACGCAAGCGGTCGGCGGCGCCGAGCCTGTCGCCGTGGCTTCCGCCGACGATTCC
>JBAUOI010000057.1:0-8749 GCA_049579665.1 Methyloceanibacter sp. | reverse complement strand
GGCGGGGGCGGCGTCTCGGCAATGGTCTCCTCGGCTGGCAGCAGCGTGCCGGCCTTGGGCGGCTCGGCGATGCCCGCATCCTTCCGCTCGCGCTCGAGTCGCGCCGCGGCCTTCTTCACCTCGGCGTCGAGGTCGATCTGCGAGCACAGCCCGAGCGTCACCGGGTCCTGCGCCTGAAGGTTGGGCGAGTTCCAATGCTGGCGCTCGCGGATGGCGATGATGGTCGGCTTGGTGGTGCCGACCAGGCGCATGATCTGGGAGTCCTTCAGCTCGGGATGGTTCTTGAGCAGCCAAAGGATCGCATTCGGCCGGTCCTGACGGCGCGATACCGGCGTGTAGCGCGGGCCGCGCTTGGTCTTCACCTCGGGCACCTCGACCTTGGGCTCGGAGAGCTTCAGGCGATGCGAGGGATTGAGCTCGGCGTTGGCGATCTCCTCGCGGGAGAGCTGGCCTGAAGAGATCGGGTCCATGCCCTTGATGCCGTGCGCCACGTCGCCGTCGGCGATGCCTTTCACCTCGAGCACGTGCAGGCCGCAAAATTCGGCGATCTGCTCGAAGGTGAGCGAGGTGTTGTCGACCAGCCAGACGGCGGTCGCTTTCGGCATCAGGGGGGCGCGGTCCATGGGATTCAAACCTTAAGAGAGTGGCGGCGTTCTTCCGCCCCTTCGGCGAAAGAGCAAATCCGAAATCACATGAAGGGGAACGGGCTCGATATAAGGGGTGATGAGCTTTTAAGCAATTCCCGGATTGGCCCTATTTCGCCACCAGCGCGATCTTGCCGACATGCTCAGGGTCGTCGATGCGCAGGTGCGCACCCGCCGCATCCTCCAGCTTGAAGGTGGAATCGATCACGGGCTTGAGCTTGCCTTGAGCGATCAGCGGCCAAACGCTGTCTTCGACCCCCCGGGCGATGCGGGCCTTCACCTCGGGCGGCTGGGCCCGGAGCGTCGAACCGGTCAGGGTGAGGCGTCGCATCATCAGCCGCATCAGATCGATCTCGACCTTGGAGCCCTTGAGGAAGGCGATCTGCACAATGCGCCCATCAAGCGCCGCCGCGCGCAAATTGCGTTCGATATAGTCGCCGCCGACCATGTCGAGAATGACGTCCGCGCCGTGGCCGCTGGTAGACTCGCGCACCGCCTCGACGAAATCCTCGGTACGATAATCGATGGCGCGCACGGCGCCCAGCGTCTCGCAAGCCTTCGTCTTCCAGTCGCTGCCGACCGTCACCAAGACTTTGGCGCCCAACGCCGCCCCGATCTGGATTGCCGTCGTGCCGATGCCGCTGGCGCCACCGTGCACCAGCAGCCATTCGCCCGGTTTGAGCGCAGCGCGCTCGAACACATTGTGCCAGACCGTGAACACGGTCTCGGGCAGGGCGGCCGCTTCCACGAAGTTGAGTCCGGGCGGAAGGGGAAGGGTGGTCGCTTCGGGTGCTACGGCATATTCCGCATAGCCGCCGCCATTCACCAGCGCGCAGACGGAGTCGCCTTCCTCGAAGCGCGTGGCGCCCGGACCGAGCTTGGCGATCGTGCCGGCGACCTCGAGGCCAAGCAGATCGGATGCGCCTTTCGGTGCGGGATAGAGTCCCTGGCGCTGGAGCACGTCGGGGCGATTGATGCCGGCAGCCGCCACCTCGATCAGCACGTCTCCTGGACCCGGCTCGGGGAGCGATCGCGTCGCCGGCACGAGCACTTCGGGGCCGCCGGCTCCTTTTGCTTCGATGACGGTCATGGTCTCTGGCAGCATCAGTCCCTCATTGTCTTGTCATGCCGGCGAAGGCGGGCATCCAGTAACCAGCGATCTTCGTTGAGAGAGCGGGGGTTACTGGATTGCCCGGTCAAGCCGGGCAGACAGATAAATGGATTATGACCCAAATGCCACGATGGTTAGAATGTATCCATGGACACCGACGACATCGCCCCGCCGCCGAAGAAAGCCAAGAGCCATGAGCTCGGGCAAGACTTGAGCAAACTTTCCGTCGCCGAGCTTCGTGCGCTGGTCGACGATCTGAAGTCCGAAGTCGCGCGCGTCGAGCAAACGCTCGCCACCAAGCAATCGTCGAAGAGCGCGGCAGAGTCCGTCTTCAAACGCTAAGCCCGCGCCCGGAAACCACTCCTTTAGGTAAACCCGCGCTTAGCGTTAACTCGTCCTTAGGAGTTCGGCGTTAGGGTCTCAGTCATCCAGTCCTCTGGATCTGAGTGGCCAGTCCACTCTGTTTGACGCCTCCCTGTTAACTTCCTGAGCCGCCGCATGGCGGCTCTTTTTTTGCCCGATTCAGGGGATTTAACCTTTGTGTTCGGAAGGCGACGACGCGACTTCCGCATGGCATACTATGCCGCCGGCACGGGTGTGGACGGGAGTAGCCGATGGCGGGGAGATCGAGGAGCGGCGACCGTGACGATAACGTGACGGTCTCTTTCGGCGCAAAGTTTGCGCGGTCGGATCAATTTAAGACTGTCTTTCGCGAAGGCATGGCGCTGGTCGAGGCGGCGGCGACCTATCTCGACGGCGACGGCCGTAAAGAGGCGCGCAAGCTCAGGCCGCCGCATTCGCTGGCTTACGCCACCGAGAGCATGCGGCTCACCACGCGGCTGATGCAGCTCGCCTCATGGCTGCTGATCAGGCGCGCGGTGAGCGAAGGCGAGCTGACGCCCGAACAGGCGGTCGAGGAACAGCGCAAGATCAAGTTGCCGGTGACCAGCAACGAGCAGCCCGCACGCGAGCTCGGCGCGTTGCCGCCCCGCTTGCGCGAGCTGATCGAACAGAGCGTCAAGCTGCAGGAACGGGTGATCAGGCTCGATCAGATGCTCGGCCATAAGCAGCTTCCGCCCGTGGGCGAAGCCGACAGCCCGCTCAACGCGCAGCTCTCGCTGTTGCGGGCGGCATTCGGCAAACGGGCTGAGTAAAGCTTCCCGAGGGACGCCCGGCAAAGTTGCCTATTTGATGAAGCCTTCGTATTTGCGCTTGAAGCGGGAAAGCCGTCCGCCGCGATCGGTGAGATGCGCGCTGCCGCCGGTCCAGGCCGGGTGCGTCTTCGAATCGATGTCGAGCTTCAGCTTCTCGCCCTCGGCCCCATAGGTCGAATAGGTCTCGAACTCGGTGCCGTCGGTCATCACCACGGTGATGCGGTGATACTTGGGGTGAATGTCTTTCTTCATGGCTCTGGCCTTCGCAAAACCGGCGATTTCGTTGAGTGGAGCCTATAACGGAAGTTGCCGGGCGGCACAAGCTGCGCCGTATGGGCGCGGCATCTAGCCCTTTCGTTAAGAGGCCCGCGCCCTTAAAGTCTGCCCCTCCAACGAAGCTGGGCCCTTTCTTTGTGCAACTCTTAACTCCACAGACTGGCGGTGGCGACCTCCGCGATCAGGCCTCCATGCCGAAGGCGGAGGAGGCCGCCAAGCGCGTCTCGTTGCGTCCGCTGCTGGGCTTAAGGCCTTATCTGCTGCGCCACGGGGGCATGCTCGCGGCCGCGCTCGCCGCGCTGGTGATCTCGGCCGCGGCGACGCTCGCCGTGCCGCTCGCCGTCAGGCGCATGATCGACCTCGGCTTCTCCGGCATCGATCCCGACCTCATCGACAAATATTTCATCACGCTGGCCGGCATCGGGCTGATCCTCGCGCTGGCGAGCGCCGCGCGCTTCTATACGGTCAATTGGCTCGGCGAGCGCGTGGTCGCCGATATCCGCCGCGACGTGTTCAAGCATCTGACCGTCTTGAGCCCCGCCTTCTACGAGGTGTCGCATTCGGGCGAAGTGATGTCGCGGCTCACCGCCGACACGACGCAGGTCAAGGGCGCGGCGAGCACGGTGATCTCGCAGGCGCTGCGCAACGTGCTGCTGTTGATCGGCGCCGTCGTCATGATGGTGGTGACCAGCCCCAAATTGTCGCTCGCCGTGCTGATCGCCATTCCGGTGATCATGCTGCCGCTCGTCGCTTATGGCCGCTCGGTGAGGACGTTGTCGCGCGAGGCGCAGGACACGCTGGCGCAGGCTTCCGCCTATGCCAGCGAAAGTTTGGCGCAAGTCAGAGTGATGCAGGCCTTCACGCATGAGGACGCCGCCGCGAAGCGCTTCGGCCAGGCGGTCGACCGCTCCTTCGAGGCGGCCAATGCGCGCGCCAAGGCGCGCGCCGGGCTGACGGCCATCGCCATCTTCCTCGTGTTTGCCAGCGTCGTCGGCGTGTTGTGGTACGGCGCGCAAGACGTTCTGTCGGGACTCATGACCGGCGGCAGGCTCTCGCAGTTCGTGCTCTATGCGGTGCTTGCCGCGACCGCGGTCGGCGGCTTGAGCGAAACCTGGGGCGAGGTGGCGCAATGCATGGGGGCCGCCGAGCGCTTGAGCGAGTTGCTGCAAGTTCAGTCGAAGATCACATCGCCGCGTGAGCCGAAGCCGTTACCCGAGCCGGCGCGCGGCGAGATCGCCTTCCGCGACGTGTCCTTCTCCTATCCGTTACGGCCCGGGACGAGCGCGCTCGAGCGGTTGAGCCTCACCGTGTCGCCGGGCGAGCGAGTTGCGCTTGTGGGTCCGTCGGGCGCGGGCAAGACCACGATCTTCGCGCTGCTGCTGCGCTTCTACGACACCGACCGGGGCAAGGTCGAAATCGACGGCGTTCCAGTGAATGAAGTCGAACTTGCCGAGCTGCGCAGCCGCTTTGCGCTGGTGCCGCAGGAGACGGCGTTGTTCGCCGACACGGTCGCCGCCAATATCGCCTATGGCAAGGGGGAGGCGAGCAGGAGCGAGATCGAAGCCGCGGCCAAGGCCGCCTTCGCCCACGATTTCATCGCTCGGCTGCCGCAAGGCTACGACACCATGCTGGGCGAGGGCGGCGTGACGCTGTCGGCCGGACAGCGTCAGCGGATCGCCATTGCACGGGCGGTGTTGCGCGACGCGCCGATTTTGCTGTTGGACGAGGCGACCAGCGCGCTCGATGCGGAAAGCGAAACCTTGGTGCAGAAGGCGCTCGACAAGATCATGCAAGGCCGCACCACGCTGGTGATCGCGCATCGGCTTGCCACCGTGATCGGCGCCGACCGCATCCTCGTGCTCGATCATGGACGGCTGGTCGAGGAAGGGACGCATCAAAGCCTGATCGCGCGTGCCGGCATCTATAAGCGCCTTGCCGATCTGCAATTCGCGCCCGACGCGGCCGAATAGGCTGCATTCAGGCATGGTTCAGCTTGAGCCGGATAGAGTTCCGCGCGAAACTTGAGCGGATCGCGCGAGCGGGAAGGAGTCCTGGCCATGAAGTCCCAAACAGCTCGTCACATTGCCGGTCTCGCCGCGGCAATGCTCTTTATGAGCGGCGCGGCTCTGATCGCGCCGGCTTTCGCCGAAGACCCTACATCGGGCGAGATCGTCGATGCGCTGAAGCCCAAGGTGAAATTCCGCGCCTTCGATCCGGCGCAAGAAGAGCGTGAGTCGCGGCAAAACGATCTCGTCAAGCGACTGCAAAAGGAGAAGACGCGACAGATCACCGTCGAGGAGCGGAACGAGATCGCCACGGTGGTCGAGGAGAACGACCTACCGGCGATCGACCTCGAAGTGTTCTTCAATTTCGATTCCGCCGAGATCACGCCGGAGGCGTTGCCGGTTCTGAAGAAGCTCGGCGCGGCGCTCAGCGACGAGAAGCTCAAGGGCTCGGTGTTTCTGGTGGCGGGCCATACCGACGCCAAAGGCTCGGACGCCTATAATCTCAGCCTGTCGGATGCCCGCGCGAAATCGGTGCAGGCGTTTCTTATCGAGAATTTCAAGCTCGACCCGAAGCAGCTCGTCGCCGTCGGCTTCGGCGAGGAGCAACTGAAGAACAAGGATAACCCTGTCTCGGGCGAGAACCGGCGCGTGCAGGTGGTCAACATGGCCTCCGCCGACGTTGCCGCCAACGCAGGAGCGCCTGCGGGAGATGCGCCCGCGGAGAAGCCTCAGTAATTTTGCACTCAATCAAACCATATTCGTCATGCCCGGCCTTGTGCCGGCATCCACGAATTCTCCATCGAAGGCTCAAAGACGTGGATGGCCGGGACAAGCCCGGCCATGACGGCTCTGCATCGAGAGAGGGCGGGTGCTAGCGCTCGGTGAGCTTGAGCTCGATGCGGCGGTTCTTGGCTAGGGCCTCGTCGCTGTCGCCGGTGTCGATCGGCTGGAACTCGCCGAAGCCGGCGGCGACCAGTCGGTTCGCCGGCACGCCTTGAGACATCAGATAGCGCACCACCGAGATGGCGCGCGCGCTCGACAATTCCCAGTTCGAGGGAAATTGGGGCGTGGCGATCGGCTTGATATCGGTATGGCCGTCGACCCGCATCACCCAGGCGATGTCGGGCGGGATCTGCGTCTCGAGCCCGCGCAGCGCCTCGGCGAGCTTGTCGAGCTGCAAGGCCGCTTCGGGCTTGAGGATGTCGGAGCCTGAATCGAACAGCACGTCGGAGGGAAAGACGAAGCGATCGCCGACGATCTGGAAGTCGGCCCGATTGCCGAGGGCTTCTTTCAGCTTGCCGAAGAAGTCGGAGCGGTAGCGCGCCAGCTCCTGCACCTTCTTGGCGAGCGCCACATTCAGGCGTTGGCCGAGATCGGCTATCTTGGCCTGGCTGTCCTTGTCCTTGGCCTCGGAGGCTTCGAGCGCCTCTTGCAGCGAGGCGATCTGGAGCCTGAGCGCGGCGAGCTGCTGGTTCAGCATCTCGACCTTGGCCAGCGCGTCGTTGGTGATCTTCTTCTGCTCGTCGAGCGAGGCGCCGAGCGACTTGGCGCGGTCCTCGGCGCTTTGCGTCGCTCCGCCGGCGGTGCCGAGCAATCCGGTCAGGCGATCGTTCTCCTTCTCCTTCTCGCCGAGCGTCGCCTGGAGAGCGGAGAGATTGTCCTCGACCGATTCCTTCTTGGAGCGCTCGAGCGCGAGCAGCTCGGTCAGCTCGGCCAGCTGCCGGTTGAGGCGGGACAGCATGGTGTCCTTGCCGCTCGTCGCCTGCGTGACCACGAAATTCGACAGCATGAAGAGCGCCATGAGGAAGGTCACCACCAAGAGCAGGGTGGAGAGCATGTCGACGAAGCCAGGCCAATAATTCGCCTGGTAGCGTCCGCGGCGGGCGCGCGCCAAAGACATGTCTATTTACGCTCCTCGCGCACCGGAATCTTCGCCTTGTCGGTGATCTGCCGCAGCACCGTGGCAAGCTCGTGCTGCTGCTGCGCCTGCTCGTCGGCCCATTCGCGCACCACCTTCTGCTCGGCGCGCATCTGCCGGATCAGCTTGTCGACGCCGGCAGCGAGATCCTTGACCGCCTCGCCGGTATTGTCGGTGAGCATCTTGTGCTCGACCTTGTCATTCAGATCGGCGAGCGAGCGCTGCATGTCGAGCAGGGCGTAGCGGACCTGCGGCGCGACGCCGGCGCCGGCCCCGGCTCCGGGCGCATCGGCGAGTTGCAGCTCGGTGATGCCGGAGAGCCAATCTTCGAGTTCGTTATAGAAGCGGCCCTGCGCATGGCCCGCCTGAAGATCGAGGAACCCGAGGATCAGCGAGCCGGCGAGACCGAACATCGAGCAGGAGAAGGCCGTGCCCATACCTTTCAGCGGTCCGGCGAGACCCTCCTTCAACTGGTCGAACAGCATAACGCTCTCGCCGGCATTGGTATCGAGCGCGCCGATGGTGGCGCCGACCGAGCTCACCGTTTGCAGCAATCCCCAGAAGGTGCCGAGCAGGCCGAGAAACACGAGCAGCCCGACCAGATACCGTGTCGTCTCGCGCTGCTCGTCGAGACGGGACGCGACCGAGTCGAGCAGCGAGCGCATCGCGCCGGTGGCGAGCGACAAATGCCCGGTGCGATCCTTGAGCATGGTCGCCATGGGCGCGAGCAGCGTCGGCGTGGTCTTGTCTGAGGTGATGCCGGGGTCGGAGATGCGGAAATTATTGACCCAGTTGATCTCCGGATAGAGCCGCAGCACCTGGCGGAAGGCATAGACGATGCCGACCACGAGCACGCCGATGATCAGCGCGTTGAGGCCGGGGTTGGCCATGAAGCTGTGCCGGAGCTGCTGCGTCTGACCGTCGAGGATGATGGCGAGCAGGATGGCGAGGATGAGGAAGAGGGACATGCGCCACAGGAAAACCTGCGGGCGGGTGAGCTTCACTTTGTAGGTGACAGGCGCCATCAGATGCCGTTCTAGCGGGCGGACCAAGCGAATCCGAGATTAACCGAATACTATGACACGCAAAACGGCAACCTCAGGGCGGATAGTTCCCTGCCACTGCCGGAATATCTGCTGGCCTCAAGCCGGTGGCAGGGTCGCGGGCTCGGCGGCGGCAGTCTTGAGCAGCGTGAGCAGGTGTCTTTGGATGGCCTCGTTGCCGGCGACGATGCTGCCCTTCGCTAGCATGGCATCCTTGCCGTCGGCATCGCTGACATAGCCGCCCGCCTCGCGCAGGATGACGATGCCGGCGGCGAGATCCCAAGGCTTGAGGTTGCGCTCCCAGAAGCCGTCGAGCCGGCCGGCCGCGGTCCAAGCGAGGTCGAGCGCCGCGGCGCCCATGCGGCGCACCCCGGCCGAGGCGGCCATCACCGCCTGAAGCTCTTGCAGGAAGAGGGCATGCTCGGGCCTGCCGCTATGCGGAATGCCGGTGGCGATCACCGACGCCGCAAGCTCGGTCCTGGCCGCGACCCGCAGCCGGCGGCGGTCGTTGAGATAGGCGCCCTTGCCCCGCTCGGCGGTGAAGGTCTCCTGATTGGCGGGATTGAATATCAGTCCAGCAACCAGCTCGCCGTCGCG